>JAHBSH010000109.1 GCA_019639215.1 Acidobacteriota bacterium | reverse complement strand
CCTTGCGGGGCGAATAATCCATTAGCTCGATATAACTTACATTCTGCTTCAACCGGCATTACAGACTGAGCTTCTGCAAGAGAAAAAGCTACTAAGCAGATCGCAGTAATGCATAACGACATTACAAAACTTCTTTTCGAATTGATCTCATAAAGGCTCATCTTTTTCTCCTACCATTCGATTTCAAAGCTGACTCCGGGGACAGCCTAACGAAAAAACAGCAAACGGTCGAAGCAAAGGTCACTGCCCTTATTGCCTCGACCGCCGCTGTTTGATGCGCGAATAAGACTATCCGCTTAGGGGAAAATACCGAGTTCCATATAGCTCACGGCTATTTTATCGATGGCACTGACAAATGCGGCTGTGCGCATATTGTCCAGTCCGTATTGCTTTGCCGTCTCGTGTATCTGGGCATTGGCGGTGATCATCGTCTCTTCCAATCCTGAATAGACAAGGTCGGCTTCGTCGGCTCCGCGTGCAGCCATGCTTCTTTCTTCGGCGGTCAGCGGACGGCCCGTTTCTTTTTCGACCAGCGTCAGAATACGGTCGTAGGCAGATTGCTCAAAACGCTTTTCGATCCTGCCAAACCTTACGCGGGAAAGATTTTTCAACCATTCAAAATACGACACCGTAACGCCGCCTGCATTTATGTAAAGATCGGGAACGATCAAAATGCCTTTTTGCAAAAGAATATCCTCGGCGGCGGCGGTCACGGGCCCGTTTGCCGCTTCAACGATCATCTTTGCGTTGATGCGCGGAGCGTTGTCGCTGGTTATCTGATTTTCCAGAGCTGCGGGAATCAGGATGTCGCATTCGAGTTCCAAACCGGCTTCGCGGTTTGCCAGATCTGTCGCACCTGAAAAGCCGAGTATCGAACCCGTCTCTTTTCTGTGAGCCATCAAAGCTTCGAGGTCGATACCTTCGGTTTTTGAGATGGCACCTTCGTATTCAGAAACGCCTATAAGAACCGCTCCGCCCTCAATAAAAAATTTGGCAGCGTGATAACCGACATTCCCAAGTCCCTGAACGACAAATTTCTTGCCTTCTAGGCCCAGAGGCAACCCGAGCTTTTTCATATCGTCAGGGTCGTTGCATATCTCGCGCGTTCCGTAAAAAACTCCCAATCCGGTTGCTTCTTTGCGGCCGCGGATCCCGCCCTGCCCTACCGATTTTCCGGTAACACAGCCCAGAGCATCTATCTGTTCGGGATGAAACGCCTGATATGTATCGGCGATCCACGCCATTTCACGCGGCCCCGAACCGTAATCAGGCGCCGGAACGTCCAAAGCCGGCCCGATGAAATTCTTCTTGATCAGCTCAGCCGTATAGCGGCGCGTGATACGTTCGAGCTGTTCGACCGTATAGTTTTTTACGTTTACCTTGATCGCACCTTTTGCACCGCCGAAAGGCACATCAACGATCGCGCATTTATAGGTCATCAGGGTTGCCAGTGCCACCACTTCGTCCTCATTGGCATCGTCAGAATATCTGATGCCGCCTTTGACAGGCAGTTTGTGATGGCTATGCTGTGCCCGCCAGGCCTTTATGACCTCGTAACCGTTTTCGGTTCTTATCGGGAACTGCATTGAATATATCGCATTGCAGACACGTATCTGGTTAAGCAAACCTTCGGGATGCTTGGTAACGGCCGCTGCCTTATTAAAATAGTGATCAACACTGGCCAGAAATCTTTGGCCATCGTCGTTCGAACTCATTTTTGAATCTCTCCTGGGAATCTTTTATGTATTCACAGAAAATAAGGTCATTTTCTTTCCTTATTAGAACATAACTTAAGATAATCAGCGAACGCGGACTAAAGAAGATGCTCTATGCGAAACTATTTCTTAGACATGCCCTCAGAAGCGACCAATACGGTTCAAACATGATCTGTATAAATGACAAAGCCGAAAGGATTTTCCGCAAAGAGATGCGATGATCTATATGTATATAGCGAATCTAATGTGAGGGACGGAACAATGTAAAAACTTACAATGAACTGTCGTTTCGGTCATTTCGAGGTTTAATGAACAGTAACGCTTTTCGTGACTTGCTTTCCGATAGGACCGGCTCCGTCGTCAACAGCAGCCGTGAGCGTGTATGTTCCGGGCCTTACACCAGCTAGATCCCAAACAACTTTTGCTCCGGATCCTATGATCCTGCCGCCTGTAACGGTGTAGTTGTATGTAAGAACGTCACCTTCCGGATCGACAGCCGTCACAAAAACCTTGATATGCTTTGGCGTAAGAGCACTGATAACATCGTGGCTTAGGGAAACATCATTCACATCGGCATTTTTATTGAGATAGATACAGCAGGCCCTATCCTCAAGCTTCTTGCTTCCAAACCAACTTGCCATTGAGACGAACTCCTCCGCATATTTGGTCTTACAGAGTTTTGCCTTTGTCTTGATCGAAGGGATCAGAGTGATATTATCAACTTCATCTTCCACTACCTCCACGGCGATCCCGGTTTTCTTGTCGTGGTAAATGAATTGATCCTCAACCAGATCGTATATTTGTTCCCTTTCCAAACGTGAAATATCGATATGAAGATCCGATGACCTTAATTCGTCAAACCCAAATATTGTTACACGAACAGCCAGGCCGTCCGCGACATCCCAAACCTCTTCTTCTTCATCACTACACGTTCCGCTCGAATAGAAAACCTCTATGCGGATATTTCCAAGCGAAAATGCGTCCGAGTTTGGCAATGGATAAAGCAGATATTCAGAGAACTTTTGCCGGACGGCGGCACGGTTGTCTTTCAACAGCTGGATCTCTTTTGCTTTTTCAAACGCAGAAACATGATCCTGAGCAAACCCGCATAAGGTGAACAATAGAAGAACCATTGTTGCAAGCAAACCTTTGCTGATCTTTACATGTTCCATATAAAAAGCAGTCCTATTTGACCGTAACAACCGCTGTCTTTGGTTGACCGCAAAAGCCGCAACCATCATCAACGGCTGCTATTATTGTGTATTTTCCGGGAAGCACGCCGGTCAGATCCCATATCACTTTCGACCCCGTGCCTATTATCCTCCCGCCAGTAACGGTGTACTTGTATGTAAGAACGTCACCTTCCGGATCAACAGCCGTAGTAGCAACCTCTATCTTCTTATCGGATAAGGCTGACACCTCATGCCTGCTTAGAGTAAGTGCCGTAACTCCCGCATAGTAGCCGCAAACAGTAAAGGTCCTGTCTTCCACTTTCAATGTCCCAAACCAGCTTTTTTCCTTTACAAACTCTCGAGCCTTCACTGAATCGCAAGTTTTGGTCTTGCCGGAAACGGACGGAAATAAGATTATGCTCTCTACCTCATTTCCATGAGCCTTTATTGCTATACCTTTTTTCTTATCGTGGAAAATGAAATATTGGTCATCATTTGAATATATCTGTTCCTTTTTAAACGTACTCAGATCTAAGCCGAGGTCATTGATGTCAACGTCAGAAGGCTCAATTTCAACGCCGATCACTTTCCCCTTTTGAACCTGCCATATCTCATCTTCGTCTTAGTCACATTCACCTGTTGAATATTGAACGGACAGATCGATGTCTCCCCACGAAAATAGATCAGTATTATCAAATGCGGTATCTAACTTGAAAAAATATAAGACCTGAGCTACCGCTGACCTCTCTGTTTCGAGCAGTTTAATTCCCTTAGCCTGCTCCAAAGCCATGCCAACCGTCTGTGAATACACAACTCCTGAAGTGAGCGTTACCAAGATCAGGAATAAAGAGATTCTCTTCATATCATTTTATCTTGATGCCGGAAGTGCCAGAAACCTTGTGAACTCTATGGTCGTATCCCGAGAGAACTTTTGGGGGCAGGTGCTCCGCGAAGAAGTCCTTCAGTGCTCAGATCCTCGTCAATATCTTCCCAATGAATGCCATAACCTCCGCCAGAGATCGTCCATTTACTGCGTTCTGCCTCGGTCGCGTGAAGCAGTCTCGGATACCAGGCCAAAGGAACGGAGATAGTGCGGCCATCCATTAGACGCACTCGTAGCTCATCCTCTGTCATTTCAACTTCGGCTACCCTTTCATCAGCTATTGTTACCGAAATACTCATTCCATGCCTCTAAAAATCTGGTCTGATACTCTACAGTTATTTTTTCTAACTGATTCAATTCGCGCGAATTGAACCCTCTGTTTTTCGCAAGGACAACTGGTTCTAACCAAAACTTTGCTGAATGCCCGTCCTTATCTACATGAATATGCGGCGGCTCGTTTGGTTCATGACTATAGAAATAGAAACGATATCCGAGATATCTTAAAACCGTCGGAATATTGCAACATTATACACGAATTTTACTAACCTTCGTTCACTTTCAGCACCGCCAGAAAAGCTTCTTGCGGTATCTCTACGCGGCCGACCTTTTTCATTCGTTTTTTGCCTTCTTTTTGTTTTTCGAGGAGTTTGCGTTTGCGCGAGATGTCGCCGCCGTAACATTTGGCGATGACGTTCTTGCCCATGGCCTTGACGGTTTCGCGGGCGATCACCTTGTTGCCGATGGCGGCCTGAATGGCGACCTCGAACATCTGCCTTGGGATCAGTTCCTTCATCTTAGCGGTCAGCAATTTTCCTTTATGTGTTGCGTTGCCGCTGTGCAGTATCAGCGAAAGGGCATCAACCGGTTCGCCGGAAACGAGTATGTCGAGTTTTACGAGTTTGCTTTCCTTATATCCGGACAGATGATAGTCGAGCGATGCATAACCGCGCGAAACGCTCTTCAGCCGGTCGTAAAAATCCAGCACTATTTCGTTCAGCGGCAGTTCGTAAACAAGCATCACGCGATCCTTTGTCACGTATTCAAACTTTTTCTGTACACCGCGTTTTTCATCCAGCAATGGCAGTATGCCGCCCAGGAAATTGTCGCTGGTCAGGATCGTCGCTTCGATGAACGGCTCCTCGATCTTCGCAATTCGGCCTGTATCCGGCATCTTTGATGGCGAATCAATCTCGGCAACCTCGCCATCCGTGGTGGTCACGCGGTAACGCACACCGGGAGCCGTCGTTATCAGGTCAAGGTTAAATTCACGCTCCAGCCTTTCCTGGATTATCTCCATGTGCAGCAAGCCAAGAAATCCGCAGCGAAAACCAAAGCCCAGTGCCGTCGAAGATTCCGGTTCGTAAAAGAACGACGCGTCATTAAGCCGAAGCTTGTCCATCGCGTCACGCAGGTCTTCATACTGCGCCGAATCGGTCGGGTAAAGCCCGGCAAAGACCATCGGCTTTACTTCCTGAAAACCCGGGAAAGGAGTTTCTACAGGCCTTGCTGCTTCAGTTATCGTGTCGCCTATCTGAACGTCCGCAACGGTTTTTATCGACGCGGTCATAAAGCCGACCTCGCCCGGTCCAAGCTCATTTATAGGCGTTGCCTTTGGCCGGTTAACGCCTATGGTCTCTATCAGGTATTCGCGGCCTGTGTTGAAAAATTTTATCTTTGTGCCTTTCTTTATGGTTCCGTCTATTACACGAAACAGCACGATCACACCGCGATAGCTGTCATACCAGCTGTCAAAGATAAGAGCTTTCAGCGGAGCGTTCCGGTCGCCTTTCGGCGGCGGCACTTTTTCTATTATCGCCTCTACAATGTCGTCAACACCTGCTCCCGTCTTGCCCGAAGCAAGAACAGCCTCGCTGGCATCCAGGCCGATGATGTTCTCTATCTGATCTCTTATGCGGTCGGGCTCGGCAGACGGCAGGTCGATCTTGTTCAGAACAGGAACAAGTTCCAGGTCGTTTTCCAGCGCCAGATATGTGTTCGCAAGCGTCTGCGCCTCAACGCCTTGCGAAGCGTCAACTATAAGCAAAGCTCCCTCGCAGGCAGACAGCGAACGCGAGACCTCATAGGTGAAATCAACGTGTCCGGGCGTGTCTATCAGGTTCAGGACGTACTGTTTTCCGTCACGCGCCTGATAATCAAGACGCACCGCATGAGATTTGATGGTAATGCCGCGTTCGCGCTCCAGGTCCATGTCGTCCAAAAGCTGGTCTTCCATCTCACGTTCGGTAACGGCGCCCGTGAGCTGAAGTATCCTGTCGGCCAATGTGGACTTGCCATGGTCGATATGAGCGATGATTGAAAAATTTCTGATCAGTTCCAGATCCATATTGCTAAATACAACGAACGAAAATTGTAGCAAAACCGCTGAAAACGTGCATTTGAACAAAGCAAAATTGCCTGCCCGAAACAAAATTACATTGTCTTAAGTAGCTTGTCTTGTTATACTTGAAAGTCCCTTGTTATTTATATTTTACTTATTGGCACTTTTGCGTATAGGAGATATTTTATGAGACACGATTACGATAGAAGCGAAGCGAATGCAACCACAAAACTAACATATTTGCTTATAGGCGGCGGCATAGGTGCCGTCATCGCCCTGCTCTTTGCCCCTAAATCAGGCGTTGAGCTTAGGAGCGATATTGCCGACGCAACACGCAAGGGCATAGAGAAAGGACGCGAAACGGCTACTCAGCTGCAGGAAGCGGCAGGTGAGTATTACGAGGTATCTCGTGAAAGGGCAAGCGAACTTTACCATACCGCTCAGGAAAAAGCTGAAGAGTTCGGCGAAAAAGCCCGTGCAGCTGCTGTCCGCTCGGCCAATCCTTTTACCGCTGCCGTAGAGGCTGGTAAAGAGGCCTATGCCGCGGAGAAAAAGAAAAATGAGGCTAAGGCAATTTCCGAAGGACGTCCGAGCTATCCGGTAAAAGAAGAGAATAAATAGTCTATGAATGTTAATGAGCCGCAATTTTGGATGATGATCGCCTCGATCATCATCGCGGTATGTTTCGTTGTAATGGCGATCGCTATGGTCGCCATTGCAATGGTCGTCAAGCGCGTCATCGGAACGGTAAACCGGCTTGAAGAAAAAGTTGAGCCTCTTATCGCAAAGGTGAATGCCATAGGCGTGCAAAGCCAGGAGATCTCTGTTCATTTTACTGAGGTTTCGTCAAATCTTTCGACCGCGACAAAGTATCTGGCAGAATCGACCGAGCTTATCCGGGAAGAGGTTTCAGACCTTCGTCAGCTTGTCGGTTCGACGGCTCTGGTCGCACGTGACAAGGTAGAAATGGTCAGCGAGACCATTGACCGTACCCACATGCAGGTTGTCGATACGACCGAGTTTGTCCAAAGAAAGATCGTTGAACCTGCACGCGAGATAGCTGCGGTAATGGCCGGCATTAAAAAAGGCCTTGAGGTGCTATTTGCACCGGCTCCTAAACAGATCGACCGCGTTTATGTCGAGGACGAACTTTTTATCGGTTAACGGCAGATCATCTGCAAACCATTTTGATATAAGGCTGTCTTTCTAAGACAGCCTTTTTGTTTGCCCAACTTAGTCCTTTTTATATAAAAAATAGCCCGATCTTAGTAAGATCCGGCTATTTTATTCTTACTTGACCGCTTACCGCATTAAGCATTATCGCTTTGCAGTGCTGCATCAGCATTTATCTTATGCCCGTTCTTGCCGCTACTTATCGTTTTGCCGATCTTGTCGGATGCGTTATAGATACTCCTCAACGGCAGGATATTGAACAGCTTGAAATCACCAACTGCCGCCAGACCTGCTGACGCGATACATCCGCACTGTGAACAATCAGGTGTTCCCCCAAATTGGCAAGGCGTAACTCGGCTGGTCAGGTCGGCTGTCAGATTCAGCGTGGTTCTGGCAAAGATACAATCCTCCGGCGAGCTTGGAGGCTTTTGATAACCTTTTAGCACCGCATCAGGCATTACCAGTTTAGGGAACTGTTTACGAAGACGGGCAAGTTCGTTCAACAGCTTTTCGCGAACCGTTGGCGACAATATCTCTTCGCCCTCGGCGCCGATCTGCGGAGTGAAAAGACTTATCCAGATCTTCTTTACTTCCGGACGTTCAGACCAAAAGCCTAGAAATTCCTCGTAATAACCTTCCCGAACGGCGGTCTGTGAGGTAACGGTACAGTGAACCGTTATTGATTGGTCCTGAATATTGCGAAGAATGCGTTCGTATGTCGCGGGCTTGCGGCGTGCGTCATGTTCTGGCTGCAAGCCGTCTATTGAAACGACTATATACAGATCCTTGATCTTGCTCCACGCCTTAGGTATCTCTCTGACCGCGCTTGTCACCAGCTGAACGGCGATGCCCATTTCGCTTAGCTTCGGCAACAAAACATCGAGTTCGCGAAATCGGACAAGCGGTTCTCCTCCGACTATTGAGAGGTGCAGCGGTTTATGTTCTTTCACAAGCTCCAGAACACGCTCTATCAGATCGTCCTTTTTGAAATCCGTCAGCTCGCGCAAAAGCCCGTTGCCCTGCAGATGTTCTGGCTCATAAGCATAACAGCCCGGACACCTTAGAGGGCACTCACGCGTTATCTCTATGGACATGGACGGATATCCGCCTGTCAATATCTTGCCCCACGCTCTGAATACATCTAGCTTTTTCAATTTTTTCCCCTCAGTTTATTATGCATTGTCCGATTTACTACAGACAGTTATTGCGTTCTTACATTCATAACTATAGTGATCGGAAATGAAGGAAAGCTAGGACAAAAGACATGATGGACAAATGGGGGGTCATCCGATCAATAGGCATTATCTGGTGCCTGACTAACAGCTTCAGTTCGCGAAAGCATCGTCAATTCTGATCTGGCAGGTATCCTGACTTGTAACTATTTTTCCCCAGCCCTTCCCGCGTGACCGCAGTGGACATAAGTTTGAAGAAAAAAAGACCGTTACTCACAGTTGCGCGACAGTTCGTGATTCTCACACGATTCCCTATAGATCTGCATTAAGCAAGATCTTTGCCTTTTTAAGATAAGAAAGAACTTAAAGAAAACTATATCAGATGAGGATACTTATAAAAAATTAAAAAGACGGGAACCGAGGTTCCCGTCAGATATGAAGAAGAGTGTTTTGATGACCTGAAAGCTCAGTTTACCGGCTTCGCCTCGTTGGCCTCTTTACTTTGCTTCCTTTGTTCGCGACGCTGTTTCATCAGCTCTTGCCGCTTTTCCATGCGTTCCTTCATCTGCTGTTTACGGGTTTCGATCTGCTGTTTCTGCTCCGGCGTCAGAATAGCGTCAACCTGTGCTTTGAAGGTTTCCATCTGAATACGCTGCTGATCACGAATAGCCTGAACACGCTGTTTCTGGTCTTCCGTAATGGTTCCCGCACGGCGAGCCTGCATTATCGTCTTCATTTCTTCACGGATGGACTGATCCTGCCCGTGAGCCTGGCGAAGAGCTTTGATCTGCTCTTTCTGAGCATCCGTTAGTTCAATGCCTCGGAGATGGTTCATTCCCTTGCCGCCGCGAAATCCGCGTCCGAACTTACCGCGTTTGCCTTTGCCGCCGCGATGAAATCCCTGTCCGGCCTTTTTTTCGCCTCTTTTCACAGA
>JAHBSH010000108.1 GCA_019639215.1 Acidobacteriota bacterium | reverse complement strand
AGATCAGCATATGATCCCGGCCGATCTGGTGCTTATTCGCATCGGCTTCAAACCAAATTCAGAGTTGCTGAATGGTGTATGCGACCTTGATGAGAAGGGCTACGCCATCGTTGACCGAGACGCCAAAAGCAGTGCTCCAAACCTCTACGTTGTAGGCGATGTGGCAAGTCCGGCAAGCCCGACAATAGTCACTGCGGCAGGAATGGGAGCAACCGCAGCAAGGGCGATTTACAGCCGTTTTCTTTGAAAAAGTTTGAGATTTCCGCAGAAATACCGCGTGCGGATTTTCTCAATTTTTTGAATTTTATCCGAAATATTCAACATCTCTGGCTCCGGACAACGTCGTTGCAAGCGAAGAGTGACTAAAATCCGCCTGTTTTCCTTGTTTATTGCTCAATTTCCGCCTTTTATTCCAAATGTCATGCTTATCCAATGTTTGGAACGGAAAATGCATATTCATCTATGACGAAAAAGCTAAAAAAGCGTATTTGTTTTTTAATTCTTAAATGGAGGAGCTATGAAATTTAGCATGTTAAGGAAAAAGGTTTTTGTCCTTGCAGCAACTCTGCTCGCATTCAGCTTGTTTGCGGTAGGAGCGTTTGCTCAGGCAGGAACCTCAGGCGTTTCCGGAACTGTTACCGACCCTCAGGGCCAGTCAGTCGTCGGAGCGACCGTAACGCTAATCAGCGTCGGTCAGGGAGGACGCCGTTCTGTTATTTCTGACAATAACGGTAATTATTCATTCACCGCACTTCAGCCAGGAGCCTACACCCTTGAGGTCGAGGCAAGTGGTTTCAATAAGGCGGTCACCACACAGTTCAATGCTATGGTCGATTCAGTTACGGCCATGAATATTCGCCTTGAGATCGGCGATGTCAACGTCAGCGTTACTGTTGATGCTGGTAGCATTGAAAGCATTAAGAACACCACCGATGGCAGCTTGGGTAACGCATTTGTATCCCAACAGATCTCGCAACTGCCCCTTGAAGGCCGTAATGTAGCTAATCTACTGAGCCTTCAGGCTGCAGTAACACCAGGTGGTGCGGTTGCTGGCGGACGATCTGACCAGGCTAACATCACACTTGATGGTATAGATGTTAACAATCAGCAGGACGCAGCTGCCTTCTCACCGGTTCTCCGTGTTACGCCTGACTCAGTTGAAGAGTTCCGCGTTACGACATCGAATCCAGATGCGACCCGCGGACGTTCATCAGGAGCACAGATATCACTTGTCACCAAGAGTGGATCCAATACATTTCATGGAAATCTTTTCTGGTATCACCGGAATGATTATTTCAATGCGAATGAATGGATGAACAATGCCAATGATCTTCCAAGGCCAAAACTGCTTCGCAACCTTTTTGGTGGAAGTTTCGAAGGGCCGATCGTCAAAGATCGCCTATTTTTCTTCTATAATTACGAAGGAATGAGAGAGGCAAAGAGTCAGGGTGTAACAAATCTGGTGCCTCTTGCCAGCCTCGGACAAGGTACTATCAACATCTATGACAGTACAAATACTCTTCGTTCGATAAATCTGGCCACAATAAATGCGATGACCCTCGGTGGAGCACCGATGGTCGATGTAAACACCCATGTGCTGAATTTGTTTGCGGATGCGGCTGCTCGCTATCCGTCAAACTCATCACTAGCAGGTGACGGTATTAATACCGGAGGTTATCGTTTCAACACGCCTCTTCCGGTGAAGCAGAACACACACACTGCTAAATTTGACTGGAATATCACAACTGATCAGACCCACTCAGCTAATGTTCGTTTGAACTATCAGCAAGATCTTTTTGGTCGAGTGAAGGCTTTCCCTGACACACCGGCGACGGATCAGTGGAGCCATCCGTCCGGACTTGCGGCAAATTATACTTGGTTGGTCAACAACAATCTGACAAATCGCCTGAGCTTCGGTATTACCCGTATGGCTTTCAGCAATCAGGGAGATTCCTCAGATAATGCGATCACTTTCCGTGATATATTCTCACCGGTCAACTTTTCACGCACGTTTAGCAGGGTTAACCCGACCTACAATATCACTGACGATATTACATGGATCAAAGGAAACCACACCGTTCAGTTCGGAACAAATATCCGAATGGTTCGCAACAAGCGTGTCAACTGGACATCTGCATATGATTCGGCAGTAACCAACTACGGTTTCTATCCGGGTTCAGGTGCTCATTCTCTCCAGCCGACCAATGAATATCTAACGGCAACTTATGGCACGACGGTATCCAGTGCTTGGATCCGCTCGGCCCAATCGTCGCTTTCAGCTCTTCTTGGCCGTCTGAATCAGTTCACCGCTAGGTTTAATTTCGACATTGACGGTAACCCTCTTTCCAACTCTCCTACGCAGCGTCAATTCGCCACTGAAGAGTATGATTTTTATGTTCAGGATTCTTGGAAACTCCATCCTAGCCTGACCGTAAATCTTGGACTCCGATATGGCATCAGCACGCCTGTGTATGAAACCAATGGTTTTGAGGCGGCTCCGAATGTAGCTCTCAATGACTATTTCGCACTTAGAAGTTCATTTGCTGAAATGGGCTTGAACTACAATGAACCACTCATCATTAACAAGTCAGGCAAAAAGAATGGTGCCGATCCAATGTATGATTGGGATAAGAACAACTGGCAGCCGAGAGTTTCGTTTGCTTGGTCACCCGATTTCGAAGGTGGTCTCGGAGCGATGATCTTTGGTAAGAACAGGACAGGTGTTCTTCGTGGCGGATTTGCCATGACGAACGACTACTACGGTCAGCAGTTAGCTGTATCTTTTGATGCTAGCAACACACTTGGTTTTGCGTCCAGCTATACATCTCCTGCAAATACCTTTAACCTGACCAACAATCCGGGCCCGGCTTGGGATGGAACGGGGATGAACATCCAGAATTTCCCGGGAGTTATAACTCCATCACAGCTTGTGTTCCCACTCCAGCAGCCGCAGAATAACGCTCGTCGTATCGAATCATCGATCGATCGCGGAATTCAGGCCCCGGTTCACTACTCCACTAACGTTACGTTTGGACGTGAGTTGCCAGGGAAGATGTACTTTGAGGCATCATACATCGGTCGGCGAGCCAGAAATCTTTTGGCTACCCGCGACGTGATGACAGCCAACAATATCAAGGATCCGTCATCAGGACAGACCTGGTATGAGGCAGCGACCATACTGGCTCAGGTCGATCAGGCAGGAGGATGGTTGGGAGATTTCTCAAACCAGCCTTTCTTTGAGAATATGTATGCTCCGAACACGCTCGGGCCTACTTTCGCTCCGTTGTTCGGAATCCCTGCTCTCGCAGGTCTTTCCAACACAGAGTTTGTTTTCTGGCTCGGTTCGGGATCAACGGACTGGACATATCCACAGCACTTGCTTGACCTTTACTCCGGTACAAGACTCTATTACCAGAGCCAATATGGTGCATTGGATTCTTTCGGTTCCATTGCTAACTCAGACTATCATGCGGGAGCATTCAGCCTTCGTCAGCGTCTGAGCAACTTCACGTGGGATCTTAACTACACGTTCTCACATTCGATGGATGACACCTCAGGTCTTCAAACTGCAGGTGCATATGGTTCTGCGTTCATCCTCAATCCGCTTAGGCAAAGTGACAATTATGCTTCTTCGGATTTTGATATGAAGCATATTGTTAACTTTAACAGCATATGGCAGGTACCGCTCGGTAAAGGCCGTCAGTTCTTCTCTGACACAAATCCTTTCGTAGATGCGGTAATTGGCGGATGGCAGCTTACCTCGATCTTCCGTTATAACTCCGGTCAGCCGATCGGTACGGGCGGAAAGATCTTTGATAACTCCGGATGGGTCACCAACTGGAACTTGAAGAGCGCTATGGTTCAGATCAGGCCGATCGAGACCGGTGTGTATTTCAACGGTGAAGATGGTTTGCCAACCATGTTTGCTAATCCGGATGAAGCATATAGGAGCTTCCGCAGCCCGTATCCTGGAGAAACAGGAGACCGTAATCAGATCAGATATCCGTCATTCTGGACGGTTGATCTTGGTTTGCAGAAATCCTTCACTATGCCGTGGAAAGAAGGCCACAAGGTTAGCCTTAGATGGGATGTGTTTAACGTAACGAACACTCCTATCTTCGCAGGAAATGCTAATACTGCGATGGGCTATGTACCTAATCAGCCTACTCAAACAGCTCCTGTTGGTTTCGGACAGTTTACCGGAACTCGCAGCGATGCTCGTGTCATGCAGTTTGCTTTCCGATACGATTTCTAATCGGTTGGCATCTGAAACAAAAAGAGTTGGGGGCAATATTGCTCCCAACTCTTTTTTTGTATCTTTGAAATGATTACTTCAAATTTTCCTTAATGTATTTTTCGAGTTTCGCTTTATCAGCATGGTTCGGCTTTTTTTCGAGTAAGGCTTTGTATTCAAGAGCAGCTCGATCCTTCATATTCGCTGCGTTATAAAGAGCTGCAAGACGAAGGTGGACGTCAGCTTTGCCGTCGGGGTCTAATCTGATCGCTTCGTTTAGAACGCCGACAGCTTTTGAACCTTGCCTCGTGCTAAGATAGGCCTCACCCAGATAGTGGTTTGCGTCTGCAGATGTCGGTTCTGTTGCCGCCGCCTTTTCGAGTACCGGCACTGCCTCGGCAAAATTCTTACTTGCGATGTAAAGTTTTCCCAGATTCATAAGGGCCGGCATAAAATCAGATTTTAACCCGAGCGACTTCTTGTACGATGTTTCAGCATCTGGATATTTTGAGTCAGCAAAATACACAGAGCCGATCTCCGTCCAAGCAACAAAATCTTTCGGGTCTGATGCCAGTAATTCATTAAATAGTTTTATTGCCTCACCGTTCTTTTTCGCTTTGGCTGCATCTGAGGCGCGAGTGAACAGTTTATTATTCTCGTCGCTGCGTCCGGCATAGGCATCTCTTACCGACACAACGCCCGGGGGACGTGTCGTACGGATAGAGTTCCAATCAACGGACACGTCGTAGCGTTCACCGCCGGCCGATGTTATGACAATACTGCCCACATCCAGTCCTCCAACCGTAACAAGTAAGGATGCTCCGTCACGAGCCCTTTCGCGGAAAACATAATATCCTTTGTCGTTAGCTGATACACGATTGATCTGAGCACCATTGAACATAAGCGACACAAACACCATAGGACGCGGCTCATCGGGGCTTAGCCCCTTTAGTTCTACCTGTCCCCAAATAACAGCGGCTCCGATGGGAATCGGCAGTCCGGTTGCGGTCCTGACATCTTGTGCGAATGTATTAAGGCCGGCAACAGCTGCTATCAAGACGGCGCATGCCAAAATAGAAAAACGTTTCATATAGATCTCCTACAATTAATAAGTATCTAATTGTTAGATGAAATGAAACGAGAAGTCAATGAAATTTAGGTTCTAGCGGGCACCGAAGGAGTCATTTCCGGTTATATCTGCCAGGTGGCGGGTGTCGTTAAGGGCAAGAACTCGGATATTGCGGCGGCTTCGTATCTCAAATCTATTGATCCCGCAGTTAGATGTGATAAGCCATGGTGTGAACTTTGTTTTGCTGCGAACCGCCCCCATCAGGTGAAGCGACATAAAGCAGATCGCTCCTGTATGAGAAAATATTGCTATTCGCTGGCCGGCGTGTTTGCGGACGATGTTCCACAGCTCATTAGAGGTTCTTTGCAGCAGCTGTTTATAGCTCTCACCGTTGGTGATGACGTGCTGAACATCTCTATTTATAAGGGCAAAATAGTCCTGAGGGTGAAGCTTCTTTGATTCGTCAAAGGTCAGCCCTTCTAAAACGCCGACGTGTCGTTCTCTAAAGGCGGGTGTCGAATTTATATCTGAAGCTATCAGCTCGGCAAGAGGCTCTGCGGTCTGAACGGCTCGGGCAAGATCGCTTGAATATATCACCGAAACACCTTCATCCGCCAACAGCTTGGCGGTGACACCGGCCTGTGTTCTTCCCAGTAAAGAAAGCGGCGTCGGGCCATGTCCGCCAAAACGCCCTTGTGCGTTTCCATCGGACTGGCCATGTCTTACCAGATATATGCGTGTTGGTGCCACTTGTGGATCGTCTTGTGGCACCATTATATGATGCCGGATCAGAAAAATGCTTAGCTTGCGGCTGTTTCAGCCTTTAGCTTTTCTGTTTGAAAATGTGTTCTCAGCCCTTCGATGAACTCGTCTAGCTGGCCTTCCATTACCAGATCAAGCTGATATACCGTCATGCCGATACGGTGATCGGTGACGCGGTTTTCCTTAAAATTATAGGTTCTTATCTTTTCTGAGCGGTCGCCGCTGCCAACCATTGATTTGCGTTCGCTGGCAAGAGCATCGTGCTGCTTTTGCTCTTCGATCTCCTGAAGCCTTGCCCGAAGCACACGCATTGCTTTTTCACGGTTTTTGATCTGCGATTTTTCGTCCTGCATCGAAACGACCAGGCCGGTCGGCATGTGCGTTATTCGCACCGCCGAATAGGTCGTGTTTACAGACTGTCCGCCCGGCCCGGAAGAGCAGAAAGTATCCACGCGAAGGTCGTTCTGATTTATTTGTATGTCAACCTCTTCGGCCTCGGGCAGAACGGCGACCGTAATGGCAGACGTATGTATTCTGCCGCTTGCCTCGGTCTGCGGTACGCGCTGAACGCGATGAACGCCAGATTCGTATCGAAGGCTCGAATATACGTTATCGCCCTCTATCATTGCGATGGCTTCTTTTATGCCTCCGACGCCTGTGTCTGCGGCTTCCATGATCTCCATTTTCCAGCCGCGGCGTTCCGCATATCTTGCATACATGCGCAATATCTCGGCCGCAAATAATGTTGCCTCATCGCCGCCGGTTCCGGCCCTGATCTCCAGAATGACGTTCTTTTCATCATTTGGATCTTTTGGCAAAAGCAGAAATTTCAGTTCTTCTTCAATGGCAGGCAGCTTAGCTTCGATCTCGTCTATTTCCGCCTTTGCCATTTGCGCCATTTCATCCTCGGAGTCGGCCAATTCGACCAGTTCTTTTGCACCCGCCAGATCTTCACGGAGTTTTTTCGCCTCGCGGTATTTTTCTACGATCTCGCCAAGATTTCTATGCTGCTTCATCAGCTTGGCATAGGCAGACATATCGGACATTATCTCCGGTGAAGAGATCTGTTCCGTCAGCTCTTCATAGTTCTTTTCGATCTGTGCCAGTTTTTCGAACATATATCAAATTACCGTCAGGCTGACTGCGGCTCCAGCTTTAGTGATTCATTAAGGGCCTCGATCGCTACTTCAAGCTGATCGCCGTCCGGTTCTTGTGTGGTTATATTCTGAAGCCAGATGCCAGGCAGTGTCATTAGCTTGAATATCGCACTCGATTCTTTTTTTGCTGCATAGCGAATGACCTCATACGAAAGTCCCGCGACCAGCGGCATAAGAGCGATGCGAACCGCCAGGTTCATCCACATCGCGTCAAATTTGATGACTGAAAAGAGAACTATCGCCACCAGCATCACTACCATCAGGAAAGATGTTCCACATCGCGGATGCTGACGCTTTTGCGGCAGGGCATTGTTCACCGTTAGGTCCAGTCCTTTTTCCCACGTGAATACGGTCTTGTGTTCGGCACCGTGATATTCAAATACGCGGCGGATGTCCTTTAAGAACGACATCGAATAGATCATGATCACAAAAAAGATCATTCTTATAACGCCGTCAACCAGATTGAACGCAACCCACGAATATGGTTTGGTCTCCATTATGTAGGCTTTGGAAAGCTCCCACCATCCGGCACTTTGCGAAAGGATCGGTGCCTCTGCCCAACCCATAGCGATGAACCAGACATTTGTAAGCAAAAGCGGTGCGACGACGAACAATGCGATATTGAAAGCAAGGGCAAAAATGATCGAACCGACCGCACCGGCAGATTGTTTTGTCGAACCCTTAGATTTGTCCTCGGGCATAACAACCTTTACAGGGGCCTTTGTGAAATTCTCATCGGTTGTGCCTTCGACAAGAACCATTTCTGTTTCAGCTTTGGCCGCCTTGACGGCTTCCTTCTGAGCATTCTGGTCGTCTTCAAAGATCTTTGCCGAAAAATTCAGAGCCTTTACGCCTAACGCCATTGTTTGTATCAGTGTGGCTCCGCCGCGAAGGACAGGAATGTTAAGCCACTTATACTTATCACTCCATTTAGGCAGTTTTTCGGCTGTCGTGACGATGGTGCCGTCAGCTTTGCGGCAGGCTATGGCGTATGCAGACGGTGTCCGCATCATTACGCCTTCCATAACCGCCTGTCCGCCGACGATCAGATCCCGCTCCATGGCAAAGACAGTGTGCAGGAACCGCATCTTTCGCGAATAATTTCTCTGTTTCATGATCAGGCCCTCCAAAACGGCAAAGCTTTTTACGAAAAGGGAAACGCCGACCCTTTTTGCCTTAGACGGTGCGAATTTTCGCACACTCATATCTAACGGCGCAAAGGCGTCGGCGTCAATTGTTACGGCTAATAACGGTCTTCTATCACTGTTAGGATGCCTGTGCTCCTCTGGCATAGCGGCGGTTAAAGCGATCAACGCGTCCTGCCGTGTCAACCAGTTTTTGCTTACCTGTAAAGAACGGGTGGCATTCCGAACATATTTCAACTAGCAGGTCCTCGCCCATTGTCGAACGGGTCTTAAATGAGGATCCGCAAGCACATGCAACGGTTATTTCTTGATAATTAGGATGTATTTCCGGTTTCATTTTATTTTATGGCCCTAAGGCACTCTCCTGAACATAGAGGCAAACAATTATAATACCCGATTTGTGCCCTTCGCGTCAAGAATTATGGGCAAAGGCTACGGGTTTGATCGTGTAGTTTTACGGCGTAGATCGGGAGGTATTACTGATGTCCAACAACCCGACCAAGTGCTGGCGGTCAATACCATAGATATTCATTATATTCTGAATGGCGGTGTCATCTGATCTTTTTGCTGAATTTCGCACCGCAGCGATCAGATTGTTCTTTGGCGTGTGTTCTGTCGGGACAAATTCAAAGATCTTTGTAGAATAGCCGTTTTGTTCGAGGATCATTGCACGAATGCCGTCGGTTATCATCTCAGCAGTTCTTTCGAGCATTACGGGGTGTTTCAGGATGCTTTTCAGTTCGGCGGGCGGCCGCATCTGTTTCTTCAATTCGTGATGACAGCACGGAGCTGCGAGTATGATCTCTGCATCAGCGGAGATTCCCTTATAAAGAGCGTCATCAGTCGCGGTATCGCACGCGTGCAGGGCTATCAGTATATCAACGCCGTCTGTGTTTAGATCTGCTATTAGCCCCTTTTCAAACTTGAGTCCGGTAAAACCTCCAGCACCTGCTATCTCATTGCACAAGCGTACCGTTTCGGCTTTTGTGTCAACGCCGGTCATTTCAACCTCCTTTTTCAAGGTGTTTGTGAAATAGTCATACGCCGCAAATGTCAGATAGCCTTTGCCGGAACCCATGTCCGCGATGCGGAGTTTCTGCTTTTCCTTCAGGCTTGACCGTTCATACAGGTCGCCGATGACCTCAACAAATTTGTTTATCTGTCGCCATTTCGCCTGCTGTTGTGCTTTGACCTCTCCGCTCTCTGTCGTTATGCCCAGAGCCTTGAGGTAATAGGCATCTTTTCCGATCAGGTCATTCTTTTCTCTGTCGTGGCTGGTGGAAGGCAGCGTCTTAAAGGTAGGTTTGCCGCGATGAAGCCGAGCAGACTTCTTGTTTATCTCTAATTGATGATCGCCTTCTGTTGTGAACAAATGCGCGTTTTTGAAACCATTCGCCAAATGGCCT
>JAHBSH010000107.1 GCA_019639215.1 Acidobacteriota bacterium | reverse complement strand
AAGTGAGGTTCCTACTAGTTGCGATAGTAGTATATGGAAGTTGTACAACTATATTGTAAGAATTGGATGCTTCACCCGTTATCCTGTTCGAAAATATATTATTTACTGCCGAAATACCTGTTTGACCGTTCGCACCTATCGCAAACGCAGCAGTGAGGTTCAGCGGAACTGCTCCCGCTGGTATTGCTCCGTAAAGATGGACGGTATTGTGATAGACCTGATGCCCATTCCCCGCTCCTAAACGAATCCCTACCGCGGCGCTGGTTGTGCCGTTCAATCCAACACCGGTTCTTTGTGAATTTATAACCCCCGAAACAAAATTATTTTGGATTCTATGCCCGTTCCCGCCTGAAACATTTATGCCGTAGGCTCCGTGGGATGCCCCCGCATTGCTTTTTACTCTTTGAACATGATTCTTTTCTACAGTAACGGATCCAAACGCCCCCACCGCCGTTTCAGGTCCAACTTCAATTCCTCTAATAGCCGTACCGAGATAACTCTCAACACGGACGACGTTCGATGAGACTAAAATACTCGAACTTCCCTGAACTGAGATTCCCATTGAGTAAATTCCGTCAACATCCCCGATATTTGGATTACCGATCAAATTCCCTCGAACGATTACCGAATTGGATCGTGCCGTCTGACGCCCCCAAAACTTAATAGCTCTAGCACTATTTGTGACGGCATTGTTTTCAGCGAGAAAATTATTTGCGGTCGCCGCAACATTGATACTGTTAGCAACATTACCAACACCAATGCTATTTATATCTATTGGTTCTCCAGTTGCGACCGCTGGCCCTTGTCCCCCAACAAGTATCCCAAAGCTCGTATTGACTGATTGGTTCACCGCACTAGTAGCTGAGGATTGAATGTTTCGCCCCGTAGCACTTCCGCTCAGGCTTAGATTTCTCACCGTAACGTTATCGACACTCGTCACCGTTGCAGATGTTACCAATCGAACTACTGATGTGTAGTTGGTCGCGGGATCGCTGGTATTGCTCACAATAAGATTGCGATTGATTCCGGAAGTGCTTGGGTTATCGCCGTCGATGGTGACGTTGTCGGCTCCATTTAGTTCGATGACACCGCGGCCTTGTCCGGTATCTGATGAAATGGTTGCACCGTCTATCAGAGGATATATCTGAATCGCGGTATAACTCGCAGCTCCTGCTCCGCTGCTGTTGAGAACCGCAGAACCGGCCTCGGTGGTGCTCCCGCAGATCTCAACTGCAATGTCGCCCGTATGAACGCCGTTATTGATGGACATGAAGGCCAGTCCAAGCGTTGCATATCCTGCCTGCGTCGTACCAGTAGTTGCTTCGACCTCAACATTCTCTCCTGTGTCGCAAATGCCGCGCACCATGCTTGTCGGCATACGCTTTTCAATTGGCAGTCGAGAGTTTTTTTCTGAAGTCGCGTTACTTCGTGTTTGTGCCAAAGCGGGCAAAGTCCCTCCAACAAAAAAGAGACACAGAACGGCGCAGGCGACCGCCCTAAAAGGTGAGCAATAATTTTTCATGATCTAGTTTCCTCTGATCCAAACGCTGGCTGAAAGTAAGGAAATTATAGACCAAACCGACACACAGTCAAGGCATTTCTTTTCTGATGAGGTTTAAGTATCAGATGAGATTGTTTGTTGGCGGTTAAAACAAAGTATTTAAAAAGCGGAAAGGACGCTAAACACGTCTCCCACACCGTATAAAGCATCCTTCCCTGTATTCGGAATCCGGCCGTGGAGACCCTCTCCCGAATTTGATATTTTTATTATCAGCGTTTTCCAGCCATTATTACAAACCAATATGGCCGTTACCGCAAACCAGAAAAATATACCGAACTTAGTTATCTACGTCAAGTTTATCTTCTCGATTTAAGCATTTTTTTATTTTACCTTGTAAAATGCTGCTTCAACCACGATTCTTTCAATAACAGTGCCGATCATATCAGCTATATCTTTAGCTGCAATCGACATGTTAAAACTTTAATTTAGGTCGAAAATAAGTCAAAAAATGAGAAAGACCGTAATGGAAATCCCGACGGCCTTTCCCGGTCGACGTTATCTGCGGTCAAAGCTCCATCGCAGCCCCAATTTGAACGCCCTCCCAGCTTCAGGCCGTAATATTGACCCTGTTGTACCAGTATTCGGATCCTGACTATCAAAAAGATTGTCGATGGTGCCGTATAGTTCAAGCCCTTTCCACAAGGATTTTGCTGCATAAAGGTCCCATAACTGGAATGCATCGCCTTTTACTGTCGCTGTGCTCCACCAGCTGCTGTAAAAACTTGCCCTCAGGTTCGTATTGAACCCATGCTCAAAATTTGAATAGGCAAATTTTACGTGACCTTGGTGTTTGTGGCGTCCGGTCAAATATCTGTTCGCAACGGAGCTGTTCTTATCCTGCGCGTCCAGATAGGTGTACGCACCACTTACCATAAAACCTGCCGGAAATTTGTATGAGCCGTCAAATTCCACGCCCTGCGTGTAAATATTCGCAAGGTTCTGATATACGAACAGTAACCGGTCATAGACGATGAAATTCTTCAGTATCGGGTCGAGTCCATTTGCTGCCAGCAAAGCATCAACATTGGCCTGAGTAACGAAACCGAGATTTCGGGAGTTGATCAGATTTCTAACATCGTTCCTAAACAGGTTCACTCCGAAATGTCCCTTGCGTTTAAAGGCATTGAACTCACCACCGATCTGCCATGAACCTGAATGTTCAGGGCTAAGATCGGGATTTCCGATGACCTGATATCCGAACAGAGCGTTATTAAATCGATAGAAGATCTGTCCGAGATCAGGTGCTCGAAATCCGCGTCCCCACGAAGCTCGCAGGCTTGCAAAATCCGCCAGACGATAATTCAATCCTATCTTTGGCGAGACCGCCGAGCCGAATATCGAGTGGTGGTCAAAACGTCCGCCAACGGTCAGCGTCAGGCGGTCGATCACGCTGATCTTGTCTTGCAGCCAAATGACCTGAGTTTCTGCCTCTCCACGATCATTCTGCAATCTGTTCTGGCCGTTGTATCTATTTGTTGAAAACTCCGCTCCGGCCTGCAAAAAATGCCTCTCACCGATTATTCGTGAAAACGTCGCATCAAATTTGCCGTAATGTTCAAAAAGTCTTCCTTCCGGCAATGCCGCGCCGCTGGGATATGCCTGGCTATTGTTGATCTCGCCAAAACGCGAAAAATAACCGCGAAGCTGAAGATTTGTCCTATCGTCAATCGACCAGTCGGCGGTCAAGCCGTAATTTTGAGAATTGTCCTGAATGGCACTTGTCTGTTGGCCGGTCGGGTTTCCGATCCCTGGCTCGCCGACCACACGACCTAGCGAATCGTTCCAATAGCTGTTCACAAACCCATTGATCGAAAACCGCTCAGAAAATTCATATTTGAGCCTGCTGTAGAGATCATAGCGATGAAACCCGCTTCCCTCGGCAGTGAAAGTAGCCGGGTTGAGGTCAAATCCGTTGTGCTTGTGCCGCTCAAGGCTGAATATACCTGAAAGCTTTTCTTGCTTGAAACCAATGTTCCCCTTCAGATCAACGGCTCCGAAATTGCCGCCGGCAACCGAAGCAAAAGCAGAAAATGGTGATGTCTGTTCTCTTGTTCTAAGATTGATGACACCGCCTATTGCATCGGATCCGTAAAGAGCACTCGATGCTCCTTTGACAACCTCCACACTGTCGAGTCGAAATGTGGACTGACGATCGAGATTCAATATACCGCTCTTGATGCCGCGTGCCCCAACCAATGGCTGCCCGTCCATCAGCACCAAAACTTGTCTGGAATCGAGCCCCTGGATCTGCTCTCCTGCAGTTCCAGCTGTTTCTGATCCTCGTCGGGTCAGGACGCCTGGAAGCTCACGAAGTGTCTCGCCCACAGTTTCGTGACCTGCGGTCTTTATATCTGCTGCCGTGATCACATCAACCTTAGTATTAAGGCTTTCACGCAGTTCTTCTTGACGCGACCCTGACACCACGGTGACCTGCTCGCGAATGGATTCCGGTTCCAGAACAAACGAGATACTATTCGCGTCAGCTTCTAACGACTTAGATACACGTCCGAAACCTCTAGCGAACGCGATAACCTCAAACTCATCATTATTCAACCCAGAAAAGGAATACTTCCCTTCATTATTTGTTGCCGATATCCTTTCCATACCTGTCCGTTTGTTCCTTAGAACAATGGTTGCACCGGAGATCGGCTGTCCTGTCGCGTCGTTGACTTCGCCGCTGATAATAAGAGCCTGTGCTGATGCAAGGCCTGTGATAAGAAATATAGATAATGCTATTGAAAGCAAAAGCTTGCCGTTCATGATAATTACTCCTAAAACTTGTCAATATCATCCGGCAAAACTAGAATTACCCAGGTTCGGCGGATGTCATTTTTGTCGAACTAAGCGGGTTTGCGTGTTCTGAGGTCCAATTCATCTCACGCAAACCCTAATATTTTTTCCGATCCTTAAACAAATTGCTTTCAGAATCGCCCGCAAAGATAGCACATTGACTATCTTGAAAATGAAAGTCATTTTCAATACATGATATAATTCTGCTTTCATGTAAATGATCTGTCAAAGGCAGAACAGCAACTTTGAACTTGGTCGTCTTAGGACAATTTTGACCGGCCGGTCTTTAGATACATAGCGAGAGGCATATCCGGTTTCATTTCCCTCTTTCAGTACATGCACTTGAGAACCTTGAGGCCTCGGCCTATCGTGATAGTCGATCCACATGCACCAGACAAAATCTTTTACATTTGCAGAGACAAAGTCAGCAACTGAGTTGGCTAACCCGTTATCGGGAGTGATATACTGTTTTTACCGAACAGACGGGCGACCGTTTTCTCACAAATACGGTAAACGGAATAACGCCTGTTCCAATAATTTAACAAAACGTACTGAGACCCTGGAATAAGGTTCATACGGCGAAGGTCAGCGCCTTTCGCCCAACTTTTTACAGCCTGATAAGGATAAACTGACAAAGTATCTTATTTCTTTGGTCAAAGGACACAGTTAGTCACGGAGGATTCGATTTTGCCGAAAGCAGCAACACGACAGAAAGCAGAGATCAAGCCAAGATCCGCAAAGACCTCAACGAACGGAAACCGCTCGAAAAAAGCTCCGGTAAATCCAACAGAATTAGCTGTTGAAACCGCAAAGGCTGAATTTGAACAACGGAAACGCTCACAGCAGGCGGAAATAAAGAAAACCGACAAAACACTGCTGAGAGAGATGCTTTATCAGATGGTTCTTGGCCGTGTTTTTGAAGAACGATGCGCCGAGGTTTACCGAATGGGTAAGATCGGCGGTTTTTGCCACTTATACATTGGACAAGAGGCTATCGGTGTCGGATCGATCATGGCCCTTCGCGAATCAGATTATGTCCTTACCTCATACCGTGATCACGTTCAGGCAATGATCAAAGGCATAACCCCCGAAGGAGTTATGGCAGAGCTATACGGCAAGGAAGGCGGCTGCGTTGGCGGCAAAGGTGGTTCGATGCATATGTTCTCCAAAGAATTGGGATTCTTTGGCGGACACGGTATAGTCGGCGGACAGATCGGCGTCGGAACGGGAATGGCATTTGCCCAAAAATATAAAGGCACGGACGACGTAACTCTTTGCTTCTTTGGTGAGGCTGCGGTCAATCAGGGCATATTTCACGAATCCTTGAACATGGCCCAGCTGTGGAAACTTCCCTGCATCTATATTTGTGAAAACAACCGCTACGGCATGGGAACTTCTCAAGCCCGAGCAATGAGCATCAGCAACATTGCCAAAAAGGGTGAATCATACGGCATGGCAAATGAATTTGTCGACGGTATGGACGTAATGGCGGTTCGATCCGCGACGCTGCGAGCAATTGAACGAGCCAGAAAGGATGGTTCGCCTACGCTTCTTGAAGTTAGGGCTTATCGGTACATGGGACATTCGATGTCGGATCCGGGCAACTATCGCACGCGCGATGAGATAAAGAAACATCAGGAACGTGATCCGATCCTCCTGTTTCAGGAAAGCCTGAAAGCAGCTAAGGTAATGACAGAAAAGGAATTTGAAAAGATCAGGCAGGAAGCCATTGAGGCGACTGAGAAAGCGATCAAATTCTCTGAGGAAAGCCCGTTCCCAAGCGAAGACGTTCTGTTGACCGATGTTTTTGCATAGACCTAAGCGAGCTATATGACCTATAGGGCGTATGCGTCCTATTGAACGAAAATAATGCAAGTTTTAACAATAAGAGACGCCCTGAATCAGGCACTGCGCGAAGAACTTCTCAGAGACGAGAATGTCTTTATCATGGGTGAAGAGGTTGCTGAGTATGACGGCGCCTATAAAGTGACCCGCGGCCTTTGGAAAGAATTTGGAGACAAGCGCGTGATCGATTCTCCGATCACCGAGCTTGGCTTTGCGGGACTTGGCGTTGGAGCAGCAATGGCCGGGCTGAGGCCTGTCATCGAATTCATGACATGGAACTTTTCGATCCTGGCCGCCGACCAGATAATCAACCATGCGGCAAAGATGCTGTATATGTCCGGCGGCGAATTCAATGTACCGATCGTCTTTCGCGGCCCTAACGGGTCCGCATATCAGGTGTCATCACAGCATTCGCAGGCGTTGGAAGCGATGTATGCCAATTTCCCCGGCCTCAAAGTCGTGATGCCTTCAAGTGCGGCTGATGCGAAGGGATTGCTGAAATCATCTATTAGAGACAACAACCCGGTCATCTTCATGGAGCAGGAAACCATGTATGGCATGAAAGGCGAAGTTCCTGATGATGAGGATTTCACCATTCCGCTAGGTGTAGCTGATGTAAAACGCGAAGGCACGGACTGCACTATCGTCGCCAGGTCGTTCACCGTTCCACAAGCTTTGCAGGCAGCTGAAAAGATCAAGGAAGAGTTTGATGTTTCCGTCGAGGTAATTGATCCGCGAACGATCAAGCCGTTGGATATAGACACGATCATTACATCAGTCAAGAAGACAAACCGCGTGGTCATTGCAGAGGAATCACACTCATTTGCTTCGGTCGGAGCCGAGATCTCACATCAGATCATGGAAAATGCTTTTGACTATCTTGATGCCCCTGTAAAACGTGTATCAACAGCAGAAGCCCCGAACCCGTATGCGAGAAACCTTGAGCTTGCAGCTTTGCCAAGCGTCGACAAAATAATCGCTGCGGTGAAAGAAGTTTGTTATTTGTAGATGGAATTCGACTGGAAACCAGATAAGAAAGAAAAAGTTCTCGAAGATCACAAGGTTGATTTTGAGAAGATAAAAGACATCTTCAGCGATCCTTTTGCAGTCGAATTTATTGATGAAGAGCATTCCGGCGAGAACGAGGTTCGTTATGGAATAATCGGACTGACCACTGAATACGGTTTGATCTATTTGGTATATACTGAACTGGGTGATCCAAATTATATTCACTTTATTACAGCAAGAAAAGCCGAGAAGTGGATGGTGACTGAATATGAACAAGCAAGACGCAGAATCTGAGTTGGAGTTTATGGAAACAAGTCCTGAAGCTCGTGCCATGGGACTTAGACGCATCAAGCGGCGTCACTATGACGGACCGCTTGAGTTGCTTCCGCTCGATGAAAATGTCATTGGCTCAAAGCTGCTTGCAAAAAAAATACGTGAGCAACTTTTGAACGATGCAGAATTCGTCGAAGGCCTGCGCGAGAAGCTAGCAGCATAAGTTTAAATGCAGCTCAGAAGAAATATTTGAGGAGATCGAAACAGGCGATGGCCTAGATGCCATATATTACCGCCGAACAAAAAACATTCCCCAACCAAACGAACTATCTATTGAATATTGGGACGTTTGGAGAATTGTCACTTATTAGTAAAACGTTGATATGGCCGAAAAATTCTTAATGCCGAAGCTGTCCCCGACCATGGAAGAAGGACAGATCTCGCGTTGGCTGAAGAACGAGGGTGATTCGTTCGAAGCAGGTGAAACGCTTGCCGAGGTCGATACCGACAAGGCGACGATGGAAATGACCGCTCTTTCGGACGGAACGCTCCTGAAAATAATCAAGGCCGGCGGAGATACTGCGGCTCTTGGCGAAGCTATCGCCATCACGGGAAAAAAAGGTGAGGATATTTCTGCTCTGCTGGAAGAAGTGTCCGCAAACGGGTCTGCGAAAAAAGAAGAGGTAAAAGAGGTACAGGAACCTAAAGCTGCGGCTGAAACACCTGCAAAGGCTTCTGCATCATCGCCTGCTTCTGCTCCGGTTCCGGTATCTGCTCAACCGTCTGCCGCTCCAACTTCAGCTTCGGGCAACGGACGACTTATAGTTTCGCCCATTGCAGCACGTATGGCAGCGGATAATGGCATTGACCTGCGTTCCATCGCGGGTTCAGGACCGAATGGCCGCATTATCAAACGCGATATTGAAGAAGCCCTTGCAGGCGGACAAAATACCCTTTCGGAAGGTCAAAGGACATTTACGGCATCAACCGTTGTCGGAGCTTCGCCATTCCGGGATGAGACGGCATCAAGGATGCGTCAGGTCATTGCAAGCCGTCTTGCAGAATCTATAGGCCCGATCCCGACGTTCTATCTGACGGTAGAGATAGAGATGGATGGTGTCCTTGCGGTCCGGAAACAGATAAATGACAACCTTGGTGACGATGCAAAGATCAGTGTAAATGACATCATTGTAAAAGCCGCAGCGATGTCGCTGATAAAACATCCGTGGGTGAATGCTTCTTATCAGGACAAGAATGTGCGTTTTTATGAGCAGGCAGATATCGGCGTCGCCGTAGCGATAGATGAAGGTTTGATAACTCCTGTCGTTCGCGGAGCTAACCTTAAAGGCATCGCAGAAATATCAGCTGAGGTCAAAGACCTGGCCGCCAAGGCAAAAGCGAAAAAGCTCCAGCCTGAGGAATATACTGGAGCAACGTTCTCGATCAGCAATCTGGGAATGATGGGAATAAAAGAATTTACGGCGATCATCAATCCGCCAGAGGCGGCGATCATCGCTGTTGGCGGAGCGACGCAGACACCTGTCGTCAGGAATGGTGAAATTGTCGTCCGATCCATAATGCACGTTACAATGTCCTGCGATCACCGCATCGTTGACGGAGCGACAGGAGCCAAATTCCTTCAGACCTTCAAACAGATGCTTGAGACACCGGCGATGATGCTTGTATAGGTCTGCCTGAAGAGAAATTAAAGCCAGGCCCGCAAGCCTCATGACAATATCGAATGTATCTTCGTTACTGTCTTGATATTGCGGGCATATTTATTTTGTGAGCACAACTAAACCTCGATCTGACCTAAAACCGCACCTGGCATTGCTGGCAGTTCAGATATTATTTGGTTCATTGCCCGTTCTAGGCAAGCCGGTGCTTTCTGTTATCCCTGCTATGTCTTTGGTCGGCTTTCGCGTCGGCATAACGGCTGGCATCCTCTTTCTCGTTCAGGCTTATAGAAAGCGTCTCTGGTTAAAGCAAAAGAGCGATTACGTAAGGTTAGCAGTATTAAGTCTTTTCGGTATTACTTTCAATCAGATGTTCTTCATCGGCGGACTTGCCAAAACGAGTGCTGCAAACACATCTCTCCTTGCCGTAACCATACCGATCTTTGCCATTGCAATAGGAGCAATACTCGGCACCGAGAAACTGAAGACGGTAAAGATCTTAGGCATTATCTGTGCAGCTATCGGCGTTGTGATATTGATCGACCCAAGAAATGCGTCTTTCTCATCCGAAACGACGATCGGTGACATCTTTATAATCATCAATTCCCTTTCGTTCGGCATTT
>JAHBSH010000106.1 GCA_019639215.1 Acidobacteriota bacterium | reverse complement strand
AACCTCCATCGCGGGCCTGAGCTTGCCGAAAAATGGCGGCTTATTCCTGATGATGTCGATATTCTCGTCACACACGGCCCGCCGCACGGCATTCTTGATGAGGTTCCCCGGCAATGGGGAATCGAGAACACCGGCTGTGAGGAATTGAGAAAGCGCGTTGACGACATTTCCGCAAACGGCAAACTAAAGCTCCATGTTTTCGGCCATATTCACTGCGGCCATGGCCGCTATGAACATAACGGCGTGACGTTTATCAATGCTTCTATCTGCGATGAGGCGTACAACCCGACCCAGCCGCCTTTCATTTTCGATATATGACCGCCGCCTCAGACCTTCCGGCTACAGTGTATTAACCCGTATTACGCGATAGGCGTTTTCTTGTTATTTCTTCCTTTGCGTTCTTTGCGGCTTTGCGTGAAACTGCTTTTTTTCCACACGCAAAGCCGCCAGGTTCGCAAAGAGATCGCAAAGATGAATAAGCACGAGATGAATATCAATTCCCTAACGCTTAATTGGGGTTAAACTTCATAAAATCTTGGGAGGAGTTTTACGGATATGCTCCATTCTGCTTTGCGTTTTCTTAGCGGGCTTCGCGGCTTGGCGTGAAAAAAAGGCGCTATCTCACGCCAAGCCGCCAAGAACGCCAAGGGTTGAATAGAAACCTGATCGCTATCACGACATCGGGGATAAATGCTAAACTGCACTTTTGCCTATATATGCCGGAGACCTCGCTCGAAAAAACAGGCGATAATGCCATTAAAATGCGCTCGGAACCGCTTTACCCCGAAACGCAGGAGATAGCTGTACTCAATGCCACGGAACGAGCGGGCTTTTCCTTAACCAGGCGTATGAACAGCAGCCGATGGAAGCGTTTTTGGACGTTCTGCCAGCGTCATGTCGGTTCGCTGTGGATATATCTCGCCACATACAATCTGATGAACGTTTTTGGCATCGAGAACGTGGAACGATCTGAGGTTTCGCGGCCGCTGCTGCTGGTTGCCAATCACCGCTCGTTCTTTGATATGTACACGGTCTCAAGCGTCATCTTTCGCCGCACAAAGCGGCCGGTCGAACTGTATTTTCCCGTTCGGGCAAAGTTCTTTTACACAAGTCCTGTCGGCTGGTTCGTCAATCTGGTGATGGGCTGGTGGTCGATGTATCCGCCGTTCTTTCGCGAGGAAAAAGAAGCCGTTAAAAGGGAATTTGACAAGTTCTCTCTCCGCGAACTCACACGCGTTTGTTCAGAAGGCCACGCCCACGTCATCGGCTTTCACCCCGAAGGCAAGCGAAATCTTTCCGACGATCCTTACGATCAGCTCCCGGCTCAGCCCGGCATCGGCAAGGTCATCTATGCGGCGCGTCCGCAGGTCATCCCGGTATTCATTGCCGGACTCGGCAACGATCTTCCAAAGCAGATATTAGGCAACTGGACCGGCGGCGAAAAAGTGCGGATATGGTTTGGCGAACCTATCGACCTGAGCGGGTTTTATGAAAAAGGCGACAGGCTCCGCACACACAAGGAAATAGCCGATGCCCTTATGCAACATGTCGCCGAACTTGGCGAAAAGGACAGGGAATTTATTAAGAAATTAAACGGCTAGCGTTTACCCAGATCGACCGCGCGTTTATACGCCGCGTGAACTGCCTTTGAAAGCACGGTTCGCAAACCGCCTTTTTCCATTTGATAGATCGCTTCTGCCGATGTGCCGCCCGGCGACGTGACCATGTTGCGAAGTTCTGCCGGATGTTTGTGAGATTCCATTGCGAATTTTACCGAACCGAGCATCGTTTCCTGCACAAGTTCCTTTGCGACATCCCGCGAAAAGCCCAGATGCACGCCAGCATCGGTCAGGGCTTCCATCACCATAAAGGTAAATGTCGGGCCGGTCGCGCTCAGGCTGGTTGCCATGTCGATCATGTTCTCGGTTTCGACAAAGAGTTCTTTGCCCAGAGCCGCGAGCATATTCCTCACCTCATTGCGGCGGTCATCGTTAACAGCAGGCGAACACGTCCACACGCTCATTCCGGCGCCTATCTGCGAAGGCGTATTCGGCATTACGCGAACGACACGATCTGTTTTCAAGGCATCTGCAATTGTTTCTATTCTCGCACCGGCAACTATCGACACAGCCATCCGATCTTCCGTAACCGAATCTTTCAATTCCTTCATCACCCGGCTCAACCGCTGTGGTTTGACACATAGTACGAGTGTGCCGTTATCACCTAAACTTGCTGCCGCCTCGTGATTATTCCTGAAGACTTCAATGCCTAATCGTCCGCTCAGGTCTTCAATCCTTTCTTCTCTCGGATGACTGGCAGTGACCTGCTCGGCAGAGACTATGCCTTGCCTCAGCATTCCTGCGATCATAGCCTCGGCCATTACGCCGCAGCCGATAAACGAATATTTAACTGTCTTTTTCCCCACTTTGTTCCTTCTATCTATTCGTAGCTAAGAGCTTCGACCGCATCCAGCTTTGCCGCACGCATTGCGGGATAGAATGCCCCGAGAGCACCGCCGATCAATCCGATGATGACAACCGTAGCGACAACTGTCGGGCTTATCTCAACTTCCAGAGTTGTTATCAGATTCAAACCGTAACGCATCACGACGGTCAGGATCAGCCCGACTATGATTCCGCCAAGGCTGATGATGAGTGCTTCCTGCGTTATCGTCCAGGCGATCTTGCCGTTGCTCATTCCCAGCGATTTAAGTATGCCTATCTGCCGCGTGCGTTCGGTGACGGTCGTGTACATCGTCAGTAAAATTACCAGTGCGCTTATTGCCGCAGCAATGCCGATAAATACATTCAGAAAGATATTCATCGCTGGCATTCCTGACATATAAAGCTCTTCCAGATCAGAAAGTTTCACTACCTGAAGATCCGGGAAAGCCTCCTGCAATCTGAGGCCGGTTTCCTCTATGGTCGTGTTCGCGTCAATAGCCACAAGCACCGATGAGATCTTGTTCTCGCTGCCCAGCTGTTTCTGCATCGAATCCAGCGACATCTTTATACGCGGGCCGCCGGCCGGTTCATAGATGCCGACTATTTTGAACTGACGTTCGTAGATGGGCGTTGTGTCGCCGACCTTATAACCCTTTTGCCGCTGCCATGCCGAATCGATGATCACCTCGTCCGTGCCGGGCGTAAATGCACGTCCGTCGATGACCCTCAGGCCTGATATAGCGGCGTATTCATCAAAATTTATACCGTCAACCGTTCGCTTTCCTGTGTTGTTGTCAGGAGCATCGACCGAGTTTTGCCCGATGCCGACCGCAGATCTGACGCCTTTTACCTTTGCTATTTCGGCGGGCAGAGAATCAAGCAGCCTGAAAGCATCAGGCCCGCCGATGCCGATAGAACCGGAAGCGCTCACTCTGAGTTCCGCACCGACATTGGCATCACGCCTTGCCTGTTCACGGATGGAACCGTTGGCAAGGCCGACCGTAAAAACTATCAGCAATACACCGACCGCTATGCCAAGAATACTGACAACTGTCCGCGCGGGGCGGTGCATCATGTTTGAAAATACAAGATTCTCCATTTTGAAAACTTAGGGCGTGTTAGACGGTGCAGAATTTGAATTGGCAGCAGCGACCTGCGCGTTTTGATCGCCTTGGGCTTTCTTTTCGTCGGGCGTCAACCAGCCGGCCTGACGAAGCAGGTCCAGAGCAAAACGCACGGGAACTGCCATATTTACCGCCGTATTTTCTGTAAATACTCCAAAATTGACGCCTATCACTTTTCCTGTTTGTCCGAACAAAGGAGCACCCGAACCACCCTCTGCCGTCCTCGCATCATGAACTATGCGGCGGGCATCAAGGTCGGTTATCGAACCCTGCGTCGTCAGCGGCTGTATCTTGTTCATTTGCGAAAGATAGCTGATCAGGCCGTGCCGCGAATTGCCGAAACGCGAATTAAGAGATTTTGCCTCGTTGTCATCGACCATTGCAAGGAGCCTGTCAGGCCCGTTCGGATAGCCCATTGTGACGACCGTTTTGCCGACCGTGACCGCTTCCGTATCTCCTTCAAGCGGAATGATCGGGATTGCCGTCGGAGCATTCAAAATATCAATGGCAGCTACGGCAACATCCTCGCGTCCGTCCGTTTTTCTTATCTTAAGCGGGAAAGGTGTTGTGATATGCGGAAAATAGATCTCAAGGCGTGTGATCCTTGCCCGGCCATTCGAATTTTTCATCATCGATTTGACCAGGTCATCTTCCGTCCAGGGCTGTAGCACATGACGATTGGTGACGATAAAACCATCGCCTACGTGAAAACCTGTGCCGATAAAATCGTACATCACAGGGCTGCCGTTGCCTTCGGTGGTCAGCATCGTCGAGCCTTCGCCCATTGGCACATCGCCTTCCGCAGGCGGTACATACGGCAGCGTATCGTATGCCTGCGGATCGGGGTAACGGAGCGTCTTGCCGGTTTTGCGGTCAACCAGCTCGTAAACGCCGACGATGAGTCCGATGGCGTTACCGTATTCGACACGCAGCGTCGGGGCAAGCGACACCGTTTGGATTATCTGCTGATTGGTCTTACTGAGTTCGCTGATCTCAGTGGAGGTCTTTCCTAATTCGTGCTCCAGCCGTTCTATGGTGTCCTGCTGTTTTTTTGTCAGTTCGCGCGATGTGCTCAGTTCCGTATTCAGCGCATAACCGAGATAAAGTATGCCCGAAAGAAAACCTATTGCCAGCACCAGAACGATTGCCTTGGTCGTCCAGCTTATCTCGCGCGAAAGCTCACGGACGAATTCCCGAAGAAATGCCTTTGCGTCATCGCGTTCCGGTGACGATGCGGCGCCGAGAGCAGCCTCGGCTATGAACGGAGCAACGTAGGTGTCGTTCCTTTTTGTGGTTATGAGCGAAGGTTTTTCGGCAAGGGCAAAAAAACCGAGTGAAATATTGGTCTCGCCTACCGTGACTACATCGCCGTCAGAAAGAGCTATGAAACGTCGGACGGGCTTGTCATTTACACGCAGATCGACCGTCGGGTCAAAATCCACGATCCGGTAAACGCCCTCGCTGTCCTCAAGCCGCAGCCATACGCTCTGGGCGTCAAGCTGTTTGGTGAGTATCTGGAGGTCGCAGGTTTCATCGTTACCGATGCTCAGCCGTTCTTCTGAAAAGAATTCGGTACGCTTTTCAGCACCGACCGAGATATGAATGATAATGCCTATTGCCATTTTGCGGTAAACCAACGGTTTACTTGTCCGATTTTATCACAAACACAAGTTCTTTCGATGCGGTGAAAGGGCATTTCGTGGCAAAATATCGTTATGGCTGAAAAGAAATTCATTACCGACCGCGAACAGCTGGAAAAGCTTGCCCCTATGCTGAAGGCCCCGATAAAAAGGCAGGTTTTTGTCTGTACCGGAAAATCGTGTGCGGCCGTAGGCGGAAATGAGGTGATGGCAGAATTTGCCCGCATCCTCGAAGAAAAGGGCATTCGTCAGGGCAAAGAAGCGAAAGGCCGCAACCCAATGGGATCATGCGTCTTGACCGAATGCGGCTCAATGGGCTTCTGCTCCATCGGCACCGCCGTAATGGTCTATCCCGACGGCACAATGTACGGCCAGGTCACCCCCGAAGACGTCCCTGAAATAATCGAAAAACACCTGGAAAACGGCGAAGTCGTCGAAAGACTGGCGTTGATAAACCTACCTAATGATTAATAATCAGAGTTATAACTCATTTTCGTAAAGTTCGATGGCCTTTCGAATTTCCGACGATAGTGCCCATGGCCCATTTCCAAGATCATTTAAAATTCGCCGTTCATGAAGGCACTCGGCAGAGAACGTGTGTTTAAAGGAATTCATTAATGGCGGTTTCGAAGGCACGATCAATTTGCCTTCGACATCTATCAAATATGTTCCCTCACCCATCAGACCGGACTCATTCGGATGGGTCAGAATATTGTTCACATCAGTACATGACTGCACATTGCCACTTGAATCGGAAGATACATAATCTACGGTCGTATTTGCGTGGTCATTGCATTGTACAGAATACATATCGACATAATGACGGCCGAATCGCAGTGCGGAACGTACACGCACACGTTTTCCGACAAATCGTGCGGGATCTTTTATTAGTTCGCAGAGGCTCGTAATTCTAAGTTCAACGGTGGGCGATGATGTGTTTTGAGGCGGCAATGAACCCGAACAACCGGTCAAAAAAAGAATTAGGAAACAGCCGAGTAGTTTGTTCATTTCTTGACCCCCATAGGTGAGTGGAGCAAAACACTTTTTGTATCGCCGAAGAGTATAAATAAAAACTCCCCTCCTTACAAAGGAGGGGTGGCAGCCGCTTCGGCTGACGGGGTGGTTCTCTTTCAGTCATAACCGGCCCGCCGGTTTGTAAGGTGCGAGACCTTTTATAAACTGATCAACCGCATTCCGACAAAGACCGTTTGGCAAGAATCTATTGCCGGAAAATGTATATTATCGTAATATACACATGTGGCATCGATACTTGATGATATTGAAGGATTTGACTGGGATGATGGTAATTCCAACAAAAATTGGCATCGTCATCGTGTCACAGACGCAGAAAGTGAGCAGGTTCTCTCGAATGAGCCAATTCTTATCGGAAGAGACTCTTCTCATTCCGGCAGCGAGGATAGATATGCTGCTCGCGGCGTAACAGACTTTGGAAGACGCCTGACAGTTATCTTTACTATTCGTCGAAAGCAGATCAGGGTTATTTCCGCGCGAGATATGACACAGCGTGAGGAAAGAAAGTATGAAGAAAAAATTAAAAGAGATTCCTAAATTCAAAAATGAGGACGAGGAACGTGAATTCTGGGGGACGCATGATTCGACGGATTATTTCGATTGGGACAAAGCTGAGGTAGCGGTGTTTCCGAACCTGAAACCGTTAACAAAAACCATCAGCCTGCGCCTGCCCGTGTGGATGCTCGACAACCTTAAGGTCGCCGCAAACAAACGCGACGTGCCGTATCAATCGCTGATAAAAATGTTCCTCAAAGACCGCCTGGATGCAGAAACAAAGATATAGCTGCCAAACTCCCCTCCTTACAAAGGAGGGGAGTTTTTGGAATTATCCATTATTTCTGGTCGCCAAAGAGCATTAATGAGTTGATCTACCAGAACTGTCTCTGTAAGTTTGCAGCATGACTTACATCTGAATTGTCGGTGAGTTGTCACTTCCCCGACGGGATCGTCTCCAGAAGAAGATGCCCGTGCAAATCGCGAGCGGGACGACCCACGTGATGCTAAGAAACATCGACAACAGATCGAGTAAAGCAACTTCGCCGGCGAAACAATCGTCAAGATGCAGCCCTGGTCGAGCATGCTTTTCAGCAAAACGGTCACAGGCCGCGTTGCTCATCCAGTTCGCGACGTAAGATCCCGCGATAAATATAGGCACGAGTGCTCCGGAGATCCACTGTATCCAACAACTCATAAATTTGCTTGAATCTTATCCCCGCATCGTGGTCAATATTTCATCTGCCACCTTCTTTGCATCGCCGAAGAGTATAAATAAAATCTTCCTTCCTTACAAAAAAAGGGCGTTAGCCGTTTTGAGGTTTGATGCCGGGGTGGTTCTGGTCAAATACTTTGAACTAATGTTCTTTCGGAGGGGCTATCAGCATTGGACAAAACCATCTTGTGTCTTCCGGAAAATTCTTTTCCCAAGGAAAGATGCCTTGAACGGTCGGATAAACGCATTGTAGAAGAGGGAAGTTGTCTCCTTCGTAAAACCACCTGTTCCAACCTACATATTCGCGATAATGTGACCTGTCAACCAGGTCAAAGTAGCACAGGAAATCATCTAACACATCTGCGTGAAATTCACCTCCGGTAAATGTTTTACCTTCCTTGATATCATAGGCCATGTTCTTAATAAGAACGCTGGAAAGATCTATCTTTAGGCCAAAGATAATGACCTCCGGATGCGCATAGGTTTCAAATAATCCAACTGAGTATGTAAAGCCCGGCTGCTGATCATCATCATGAACGTGCATGATGTGCACACCATAGTCTCTTATGTCATCGATGGTCTTTTGTTCATGTTTGTCTTTGGCGATTCTCATTATCCTTATACTCAGTAATCACAGGTTAAGTAATTTTCTCCACATTAAAGCATTTCCCTCATTCGGATCTATATATGTGGTTTCGCTATTTGTAAACACCTTCCACTGCCAATCCTCTCCGCCTGGGCAGGCCAAAGGAACCCAACGAGCTAACAGATCGTTAAAATCTTTAGCTAGAATGTAACCATTCAAATCTGAACCATCGTGACTCAAATATACGATTTGTTCATAGTTTTCCGGGCTAAGATCTATAGCCAAATAGTCGCCGTTTCCGACCTCATAAAATGCTAATTTGTCGTACCAGACTGCATCATATGGATTCGACCGGTCTGGAAATAATGAAAGCAGTGATTCATTCCATCCTTGATTAAACGTTCTGGTGAGATCGAGAGACCAGTGAAGATCGCCGCAAAAGATCTCATCGAAGGGAGGCGGGAAATCATATTCATCTGGAGTAAACCACCGAAACTCAACATGACTTGAAATACTCAACAAACTCCTACGAAAAGCCGGAGGTAATTCGAGTCCCAGATCATATTCCAACTCTATTATTTTATCCAAGCTGGCAGGCGGCTCAAACCTCAGCTCCGGCACATCAAGTCCAAACAACTTGAGTCGTTCCAAGATAAGCTCAAGAGTCTCTCTGAGTTCCATACAAGATGTTTGGCTACCCTCGCATCGCCGTTAATATCTCATCGGCCACTTTTTTAGCGTCGCCAAAGAGTATAAATAAAAACTCCCCTCCTTACAAAGGAGGGGTGGCAGCCGCTTCGGCTGACGGGGTGGTTCTCTCTTTGAACATAAGCGACCAAGAACCACCTCCCGGCTAAAGCCGTACTCCTCCTTTGTAAGGAGGAGAGTTTGGTTCTGTTAATGAACATCCTAACTTTTCCGAATTCTACCGGGACCGTGTGCCGTTGGTTCAGCATACGGGCCAAACCGGAAATTTGCTCGTATCACATCTAAAACCCATTCGGTTTCAGTAAACACCAGTTGATTTTCGAACCTGAGAACTATGATGCCTTTTGATTCGAGATAGGCCTTTCTTTCCCTGTCATAGGCCTCGCCATTGGCAGAATAGTGGTGGTCTCCGTCCAGTTCCACAGCCAACTTTTCTGACGGACAATAGAAATCAAGGATGTAGTTACTAACTGAATGTTGGCGGCGAAATTTACGGCCGTTGAGTTTTGAGCTTTTAACCAGATTCCAAAATGCCACTTCTGCCGGGGTTAGACTGTTTCTAAGTTCATGACGAAATTCAGCCAGATGCGGCAGGGAATGAATGTCGTCTTTTCGCCGTTTATAAGTCATTGCTGAGAGCTACGGTTTCCCGTAGGTTTAGATCAAGAACCACCCCGTCACTCGCTTTGCTCGTGCCACCCCTCCTTTGTAAGGAGGGGAGTTTTTGGAATCATGCTTTTAGTACCTACGCTCGCATCGCCGTCAGTATCTCATCCACTACCTTTTTGGCATCGCCGAAGAGCATGAGGGTGTTTTCCATGTAGAAAAGCGGGTTGTCCACGCCGGCGTAGCCAGACGCCATGCCGCGTTTCATAACGATGGTGTCGCGGGCTTCCCAAACGTGCAGCACGGGCATTCCGGCGATGGGCGAAGTAGGATCGTCTAGAGCTGACGGATTGACGATATCGTTCGCCCCGATGACCCACGAAACGTCGGTGCCGGAAAATTCGTCATTTATCTCTTCCATTTCAAAGACAATGTC
>JAHBSH010000105.1 GCA_019639215.1 Acidobacteriota bacterium | reverse complement strand
CACACCTGCGTGGAAACCACATGTTCAAGGCGGGATTTGACATAAGATTTCTCAACGGCAAGACCTTCAGTTATGATGGGACAATACCTGAGGTTAATTTTAACTCGACCGACCATGATCCCGGTTTTGCGACTAGCATGTTTCCGGGCATCAGCACTGCTAATAGTCCGGTAACATTATCGGAGCGCCTTATCAATAACATCTCGGGCGCCATCGGCTCCATTAATCAGATATTCTATTCGAACGCGGGAGGAACTAATTTCGAGCCTGGCCAACCACTTCATAGACACTACAAAACCCAAGAATACGATTTTTATGTTCAGGACACGTGGAAGATGTTCTCGAACCTAACATTAAATCTGGGTGTACGTTATGAGTATTCAACTGTACCCACGGAGCATGACGGGCTGTTCGTTCTTCCCGTTGGCGGTATTCAGGGAATATTCGGGCCGACCTCACCCGAAGGACATTTCGTTCCCGGAAATATGACAAATCCGCGAACGGTAAACGACATCATGCCCGGCGGCTATCAGCTATTCAAACCTGATCGAAATAACTTTGCACCGGTAATAAGTCTCGCTTGGAGTCCGTTCAAAGATGATAAAACATCGATCCGTATCGGACATCGTTACAGCTACATCAGGGAAAATTTCAATCTTTACGAAAACATAGCCCGTACCAATCAGGGTCTGTCGGTAAGCCGTGAACTTATCGTCGGCAGCAACCCGGATATGAGTCGGTTTCTGCGAACGGGCGTTCCCTCTATATCGACGCCGGATTTCATTCTTCCGCTTTCAATGGCAGTGCAGTTTCAGGGCAGTTCGACAACGGACATAGCCGGATTCGATCCCGATCTGAGAACCCCGTATGTCAAGGAATGGACAGCATCCATACAACATGAGATTTTCAAAAACACGGTGCTTGAAGCTCGCTATGTCGGAAATACGGGAGTTAAACTTATTCGCGTTCATGATGTCAATGAGGTGAACATACACGCATATGACCCGGACAGCGGCCAGACATTTCTAGAAGCGTTTTTGCTTGCCCGCGAAAATCTCGCCAACGGCCTGAATATTCGGATAAACAATCCGCTCTTTGCCCGAATATTCACAAACAATTCCACCGCAAGCGCGGTCACTACACCGATAAGAAATGGCGAGCCGGGGGAACTGGCAGATGTCATCTCGCGAGTCAGCGTTAGTGGCATCAATGGACGATTCCTTTTGAATTCCGGACTCCCGATCAATTTCTTCCGTCCTAATCCGGATGTTCGCGGCGCTTATATTGCTGCAAATGGCTCTAGATCATCGTTTCATGCTCTCCAGGTTGAGATACGCAGGCGATTTCGAAGTGGAATGAGTTTTCAGGCAAATTATCAGTTCGGAAAATCGCTGTCTGATTATACCGGCACATCAACCAACCAGAGCGCGTTCATTACTCAAAAAGACCCGGATTATGAGTATCAGATGAGGAACAGGGTCCACCAAGTCAAGGCAAATTTTATTTATGAAATTCCTTTCGGAAAGGGCAAGCAATTTCTAAATACTACGGATTGGAAAAATGCCTTTGTTGGTGGCTGGCAGATTGGCGGCATTCTTCGCTGGGAATCCGGTTATCCGCTAACAATCAATAGTGGCCACGGATCGGTCAATTCAGCAGCCAGGAGTTCGGGAAATACGGTGAATCTGGTTTCAAACCTTTCACTTTCCGAACTGAGAAAGATGCTTGGAGTTCGAGACATCAACGGGACACTTTACTACTTTGATCCGTCATTTGCTGACAATTTTGAGTTGCCGCAACCCGGCCAGTTAGGTTCTTTCAGACGGACGGCATTCAATGGGCCCGGTTATTTCCGTACGGATCTCAGCGTTATTAAACGAACAGCCATCACGGAAAGGCAAAATGTCGAATTCAGAGCGGAACTCTTCAATGCGTTTAATAATGTCAATTTCGATACACCTAATATGAGCTTCAAGAGCGCTAATTTTGGTGTGATCAGTGACGTTCGTGGAGGCACACTCGGCCAGCCGCGCATCATACAGTTTGGTCTGAGATATAATTTCTAGGCTATTCTGAAATAAACATAGGCTCCGTCCTCAAACCAACCGCTATAAGCAGGTAAGAGGCTCGGAGCCTTAGTTCTGTTCTTCAGATCTTTTCTTCATAACGTCCAAAAGGCGTTCCTGAAAATCGCCCAAGATCCATTCGCCCCAAAGGCGTCCGTAAAAATTCACTTTTGACGTCAGACGATATCGAGAGGTTAGCGTCAAACGGGTCTTCCCTTCCGAGCCTTCGGAAATATCGTACGCAGCATCAATAAAGCTGAAGTAATTGCCGTTAAGAACGTGTTGGTCTAAAACCCTTGAACTGATCGAGGCAGGATCGACCACAATACTGAAAGAAACGTTCTTTTCGGGCTGATATGTGTTCAGCGTTTCAACAAATCGTAGTCCGCCGTCAAATTTACCTATCCGTGTGCCGCCGACCTCATGTTTATCCACCTCTGCGCTGATAGGGCGTGGAATGCCTATCCGATTAAAGAAACCGGGTTCGAATTCATCATCGCCTATTGCCTGAACATCTACGATATTTTCCCAAACATCACGCGGAGAAGCGGCTATAATGATCTCGCTCCTCACCGAATATATCTCCGAAGGGCTTTTTATCGCTTCTTCCACCGGCGAGAATAAGAAAGGAAGCACCATTACCGCGAGCATTTTCTTGCTCTTTCGGTGAAGCAGAATAAGTCTTACTACCAAGGCCGTGACAGTTCCAAACACGATGAATGGAGCGGCCAGCATCAGGATACAGGCTACTTCTTCCAAACTGACCATCATGCTTATCAGAAAGAATGCAAGTATCGTCAGCCACGGAATAAAGATGATGTTCCGATAGGATCTTAGCTGGTCCTCGTTAGCAAATATCAGCGGGATCACTCCCAGAACTGCCGGAACGACAAAGAGATATGTTATCGATGCGAGGGTTGCCCTTTCACCAAAGACGACTCTGGTCACAATGCCGTAGGCCGCTCCTATTAAAATTCCAAGGATCAATAGCCCGTATTTTTGCCCGATCTTTTTCATCGCTGCCCCGTTAAAATGAGTTACACAGATTCTATCATCTTCAGGCGAATGAACTTATCTTGTCATATCTCATTTCCCGAAAGCCAAACCTCTCAAATACACAAATAGCCTTGATATAAACCCTTAAAATCAAAATTATCGCTTATATCATTTAACATTTGTTGAAAACTGGGTAGAATGACGATTAAGTAAGTATTTATATCTATTTCTGGAGATTTGTAATGAAGATCGGATTGCCAAAAGAGATCAAGGATAATGAATACCGCGTAGGCCTGACGCCGGCGGGTGTAAATGCCCTGGTCAATGCGGGACACACGGTTTATGTGCAGCATACAGCCGGTGAAGGTTCGGGAATACCGGACGAAGATTTTGTAAAAGCTGGCGGACAGATACTCGATACCGCCGATGAGATATGGCAGGCAGGCGACATGATCGTAAAGGTCAAAGAGCCAATAGCACCGGAATATCCGCGTATGCGCGAAAACCAGCTGCTGTTTACATATCTGCACCTCGCACCTGAGCTTGAGCTGACCAAACAGATGCTCGAACGCAACGTCACCGGCGTTGCTTATGAAACGATCACTGACAAACAGGGCCGCCTGCCGCTGCTGACACCGATGTCAGAGGTTGCGGGCCGTATGTCGGTTCAGGTCGGTGCGAATTGCCTTGAGAAAATCAACGGCGGACGCGGCGTTCTGCTTGGCGGCGTTCCCGGAGTTCCGGCGGCTAATGTCGTCATCATCGGCGGCGGCATAGTCGGAACCGAGGCGGCGAAAATGGCGGTCGGTCTGGGGGCAAAGGTCACGATCATCGATAAGAATCTTGATCGCCTGCGTGAACTGGATGACATCTTCCTCTCAAAGGTACAGACGCTTGCGTCAAGCCATTTCGCCATTTCCGAAGCCATCTCACACGCCGATCTGGTCATCGGAGCTGTGCTCATCCCCGGTGCGGCCGCACCGAAGCTCGTCACCCGCGAGATGCTCAAGCTCGTTCCGTCCGGTTCGGTGCTTGTTGACGTTGCTGTTGATCAGGGCGGATGCTTTGAAACGACACACGCAACAACGCACTCGAACCCGACATTTTACGAAGAAGGCGTTCTGCATTATTGCGTCGCAAATATGCCCGGAGCCGTTCCGCGCACATCAACCTTTGCCCTGACGAACGCGACCTTGCCCTACGCTCTGTCGCTGGCAAACAAAGGCTTTGAACAGGCGATCAAGGACGACGCCGGCCTTGCCGAAGGCGTCAACACCTACGCCGGCAAACTCACATACGAAGCCGTCGCCGAATCGCAGGGCCTTGAATACACACCGCTTTCAAGCCTGATCAACCTCAAAGCGGCGTCTGTGTAATTCAGCGTTCTAATTGAACACGGATATAGCGGATCTTCACGGATCGGAAACCTTATATGTTACGGTTTCTTATCCGCGAGAATCCGCTTTTTCCGTTTTATCCGCATCCAAATTTTCTGTCATACTTTAGAGTGACAGTATGTACGAATTTGCGGTTATTTTCTTTTCCACTCCTCTTTTACGTTTAAAATAATCGTTGACACAAATTTCGATATTGTTTATGGTTGGATAACTCTAAGCTATCTCTGAAGGCATCAAACTCCATCTAATTCGCGATCATTTATATCCCAGCTAATCGGAGGCTGCCAGCAGAATGTTTATTACTCTCTTCCGCTTTTTGGCGGCTATTGCCTCAAAAATGAGTAAAGTTGCCGTTGTATTGGCAGTTTTAGCCATTACGGATGGAGTTTTGTCTGCCGGTCAACCTTTCTACAGGAATAACTTTTCTTCTTTTTCTTTGTTAGACGATCTCCGTCCAAAAGAATCAAAACCCAATAGAAAGTCCTGTTGCGGTGGAAATGATCTGCTAACCGAAACGCAAGTACTGATCGGTTCTTATTATGATCTTACCGGCGGATTTGAGACGACTTTGATGTTCAATAACAAAGGCCCGGAGCCACTGCCGGTCACTTTGGCGTTTTACAGTCTTTCAGGACAGAGACTCAACATCAACTCAATTTCGATCCCTGCCGCGTCCTTTATTGAAATTGACGTGCGTGACATGCTGGAACAATATCAGCCGGGTTTTGAAGAAGGCAGTTTGCATGTAACACACACCGGAATGCGGCAGCAATTGGGCGCTCAGTTCAAAATATTAAAGCAGGGGCTTCTGTTCGAAGAGCAATTCATCAATCCCGCATCGCGTTTTCCGACATCGAAACTGGAAAGCGTCTGGTGGAAGCCGTCCATACAGACTGAGACAAAATTCATAATATCGAATACGACAAATTCGCCCGTTACAGCATCTATTGAGATAGACGGAACGGTTCCGACGCAAAACCAGCCCGCAAGTATTCAGCTTGCCGAGAATGAGACAAAGGTTCTGGACCTGTTGGATGACATTGTCGGGTGGCCTTATGCCGGCATTGTTATGAAGGAAGGCGGCATAACAATAGAACACAACGGGGCGGCGGGTGCGGTAATGGCGAGGATGCACATATCGGAACCAAACAAGGGATATTCGGCGGTTATGCAGTTTTCCGACCCGACAACGGCGGTCTCTTCAAAGATGAACGCCGGAGGTCTGAGGATCGGTTCAATTGGCAGCGACAAGCTGGAACCTGTGGTCGTTGCAAGAAATATCGGAAATACTTTGAGTTGGGTAAAGGTAAAGCTCCCATATACCGATGTGAACGGCAATGTCCAGAACATCAATGTCCCGCAAAGGCTCGTTCTGGCGGGCAAGACCGCGAGCATTGACCTGCGTCCCTATTTATTATTGGCGAATCTACCCTCAAGCATTAAGTTCACCGGCATCGAGATCGAATACACGACAGCACCGGGGACGGTTCTGTTAAATGCCGTCAGCCCAAGCAAAAGCGGCAAACACGTCTATCCCGTTCCGCTGATGGACCCGCAGAGAATGCCTTCTAGCGCGGGCGGTTTTCCGTGGAAGGTCGATGGCGGCTATAACACTATTGTTTATATAAAGAACGAGACGGATATTGCACGCAAATACACGGTATCTTTGCTGTTTGACGGAGGCGGCTACAGCCACGGCATTCGTGAGTTGAGGCCGAAAGAGACCGTCGCCATCGACTTCAAAAAGCTCAGAGATGAGCAGACAGAGGACATCAATGGGAACACTATTCCGCTGAATATCGAGACCGGACAGATCGCATGGTCTTCAAAAGGGCCGGACAACCGGACCACAAGCGGACGGAGCGAACAGGTGAACGAAACGCTCGGCATCGCCAGCACCTACGCCTGCTACAACGAATGCATGGATTCATTTGACTTTGGATGGGTCGATCCTAGTGGGGCATCTATCTGGCAGGGACAATCTGTTCTGTTGACCGCTTACCAGCAGGATAAAAATCATTATGGCGGGTCTTTGCCTCCTTATCCCGTTCTCTCTGCAATGTGGTCAAGCAACACCCCTTATGTCGCAAGCGTTTCCCCTTTGGGCGAGGCATACGGAGTCTCCGGCGGTGGGGCGGTGATCGACGCGACATGGCTCGTCATGAAACCGAGCGAGGGGGAAGCTTGCCATTACTATCAGGACTTGGCTCTTGAAACTGCCTCCATTTCGGTCATGCCAATAACCGTCGAGATCAACGGTCCTTCGTCGGCACAGGACGGAGACACCGTTCATTTTAGCTCTTCTGTGACAGGGGCAACGCCTACGGCCTATCAGTGGAGTTTTACTGCTCCATCAGGAGCCGGAAACGATCCGCAGGTTGATTTCAGTTCTACAACCACTGCGTCAACCAGTTTTAAGGCTCACTGGTTTGCTTATCCAAACTCGGACTGTGCAACAGAACCGCCCCCGGCGAGTGGGTCGCATCCTTACTACAACAGCATATACACTATTACGTTAAAAGTGACTTTTTCTAATAATATAGAGATTATTCAGCAAAAAAACTTTACTGTTAATGCGTGGTGGTATCCTGCCGGACGGGTAGGCGAACCCGAATTGACCGGAACTATTACGACAACGGAAAGTCCCGCGGGTCATTTTACCGTAACCGGACATTCTTTAACACGGGTAACCCAGCCGGCAACCATTAATGTGTCGGGTACAAGCCAATTCTACGACAAGACGGTGGCCCATGAGAATGTGCATGTACCGCAGTATCACACGGGGAATCTTCTTGGCAACTATTTTACGGTCAATGGTTTTTGGACTTATCTTCAGAGTTTGAATTTGAGCAGTTCGACACATGGCGGGTTAATGATGCAAGTGGCGGCAGCTCGAGACAGTTACTATCAGTCCCAAGCTGTTGCTATGATAAATAGTGGGGATTACGCGACAGCCGAAATTGCTGCTTACAATGTCTCTGACCCATTAACACCAATGTTCGCGTACCAGCGATGTGGAAGAACTTTTCTGCCATAATCGGAGGTTTAATTTATGAGAATAAGGCTATTTTTTGCACTCGTATCAGGCTTCATTATAATTGCATGGTTCGCTGAGTCCGGCACACACAGTCAGCGCGCGGTAGTTCTGGACACGGAAACCAAAAGCTCTGACGACAAAAGTTTATTTCGGCATCTTACCGAGAGGAGCGACTTCATTGGTGTTGTAAAGCTGATTAGATCGGAAATGATTGTCGATCCTGATATCTGGAAAGAGGAAATCGACTTAGCCGTTAGCACAAACACGCTACCTAAAAACCGTGCAGTAAAAGGATATGTTTATGAACTGCATGTCGTAACGCCAATTTTAACAAAACCAACGTTTAAGCATCGCAAGACACTCCAAGTTTATAGTATTGGGGAGCCTTATTCGCTTCATACCAGCCTCGTACGATTTTTGCCAGGACGGGAATATTTATTGTTTGCCACAAAAGCACAAAGCTCCGAGTTTGAACCCAAACTAGAAACAGTAGATCGGAAGATTCCTTTGATGACAAAGAAGGTAAAGGTCGAAAACGTTGTTTTCGTGACAGACGGGCAGAGCGGAGTTCGATTGCTTGAGAACGATGATCAAATTGTTCGCGAGATAAAAGCGATAGTCAAGAAATTATCTCAGTGATCAAGATAAATGCCAGTACTTGATTTTCGATCCGCAGAGGATGCCTTCGAGCGCAGGCGGCTTTCCGTGGAAGGTCGATGGCGGATACAACACCATTGTTTATATAAAGAACGAGACTGATATTGCACGGAAATACACGGTGTCTTTGCTGTTTGACGGAGGCGGCGGGTACAGCCAGGGTGTTCGTGAATTGAAACCGAAAGAGACCGTCGCCATCGACTTCAAAAAGCTAAGAGATGAGCAGACAGAGGACATCAACGGAAACACTATTCCGCTGAATATCGAGACCGGCCAGATCGCGTGGTCGTCAAAAGGGCCGGACAACCGGACCACAAGCGGACGGAGCGAACAGGTGAACGAGACGCTCGGCATCGCCAGCACCTACGCCTGCTATAACGAATGCATGGATTCTTTCAGCGACGGATGGGTGGAGCCTGATTGGGAATCGATCTTCCCGGAAAACTCAGTCCTGCTGACCGCGTATCAGGTGGACATCAACAGCTATCAGCAGCCGATGCCGCCCTATCCTGTGTTTTCGGCTAATTGGGATAGTAACAACCCCTCGGCAGTGAGCGTCAACCCTTCAGGCGAGGCGTACGGCGTCTCCGGCGGCGGAGCCACGATCACAGCAAGCTGGTGGGCCGACGTCCCAACCGAAGGCGAGAACTGTCAATACTACTCCGCCCAAATCGAAAAAGAGGCTTTTGTGGCTGTTACGCCACTAGTTGAAATTTTAAGAAGCGGGGTAGCTATCGCCTCTTCCAATGGTAGTTCTGTGACACAAAATGTTGTGGCTGGGGAAAAAATTGATCTGACTGCAAGAGTTACCGGAGGAACAGGTAGTGCACATTGGACTATAGAGGGAGACAAAGCAATTAAGGACTATATTGTAACGGTGACTGATGGAGAAGCCGTTAAAGCTGAAAAGATTGATTTAGTAGAAGCGGATTTGGGACAGTCTCAAATCAGCTTTTATTGGATTGACGGCGGCTCTTCTCTCGATGCCACTTATACTGTAACAATCAATGGTGTTCCTCACTCAGCAATAGCGAAATTCAATGTTATGAAACCCACGTCAACTTTGAGTTCCACGACCTCAAATGTGAGTTTGGGTACAGTGCTGATTTCACAAATGCCGAATGAATCCATTTTTGCCTTACATTATGGTAATGCGTTTGAAACTCCAGGAATTAGATTTGACGCATCTGTTACGCCGCCTAGTGGAGTAAGCGGACAAGTAGTCTGGGCGCGGGTTGCAAATACGATAAGGAAAAGAACGCCTACGGGGGAGTCTCAACAGACTTTACAAGGTATCGGTTTAGACGGTGTTTTCCCAGATTTGCCGGATATTGGCGAAAATGAAGATTCGCCTTATCAGCCAGCGGAGCCGCCATGTTCATACACATTCATTTCTGCAAATGATAGCTTCACCACATGGATACTGTTTAAGCCGTCAGTAGCCAATGTCACTACGATTTACGTCCCTTTGAAAAAGGTTAGCTGGAGTTGGTCCGGAACAGCAACACGTGGAACCGAATGTAATTCCTGGACTCTCACAAATGCGTCCCGCACTCAAAATCCTACGGGGGTAAACACTATTGATTATCCGGAGTGGGTGGCAAATATTGAAGATTTTACATGGCAATGACTGCTTACAAATTGAGGATAAAACATGAAGTTGAATCATTCCAAACTTAGACTATTTAGACTCTACAACCTCAGGCTATTTACGCTTGCTGGGCTTAGTGTCGTCCTTTTGTTGTCGGTCGTTACTTTTGTAATTGCGCAGACTCAAACGCGAAATATACATGGTTCAAGGCAGGCATTTGAAATCACAACAAGCACGGAAAATGATAAAAAAACATTCAAGGTTGGAGAGACCCTGGCCCTGAGTCTTACAATTAGAAATATTGGTA
>JAHBSH010000104.1 GCA_019639215.1 Acidobacteriota bacterium | reverse complement strand
CTCAACCTTAAGGATCTCTTCAGGTTCTCCTTCGATCTCCATATAGAATCCAAAAGGAAGCTCATCCAAAACGACCTCACATTCCCCGAGATGCCAGGTCTTGCGGTATTTTTCGTAAACGACGGCTAGGTCATAACCGAGCTTTCCAATGATCTCGCGCATTGAGCCTTCATCTGAAACCATGGTTTCAAACTCTACCTTTGTCTTGAACTGAGAATCTGCTTTTATCTTTTCTTTATAGGTCAGATATGCCGTCTGGCCGATAACACGCAGGCGAAGCCGGGAACTGGTATCCTCAACTCCATGACGATAGAGAAAATTTTCCTCAAACCGTTCATTGGAAAATTTTGCCCCGAGTTCAGCAAGCCTCGCTGTAAACTCAACGCGGAGTCGCTTGTCCAGACGATATTTTTTTTCTGTCTCAATTGCCATGAATGATCAACGACCGATCATAAAGTCATCAAATGCGTAATCAATCGTATGGGATTGTCCGGCCTACAGCAAATATCCTGTCGGTTTTATGCAACCATCTGTTAACTAATGTGTAAGTTGGGCGTACCGGTGCAAAATAAATGCCGCCTTAGATGTTCTAGTGATCAAAGGCGGCAGTTTGCATTGGAAAAGCAGGGATTGGCTATTTTCCGTTAACCGGAAAGCCGCGTTTTTTCATCAGAGCTTCGACCTGCGGGTCACGGCCGCGGAAATTTCTATACGCTTCGGCCGGATCTAAAGTGTTTCCGACAGAGAATATATTCTTGACCAGCTTTTGTCCGACAGCCTTGTCATACGGGCCTTTGCCTTCGGTAAAGGCTCCGTAGGAATCTGCGGTTATCACATCCGACCAGAGATAACTGTAGTAGCCTGCCGAATATCCATCGCTGCTGAATGCATGTGCAAATTGCGGTGTGCGATGACGCATCACAAGTTGGCGCGGCATTCCCAAGGCGTCGAGAGTCTCTTTCTCAAACTTGGCTACATCTATTTTCGTCGAACCGGCGAGGTGCAGTTTCATATCTATCAATGCGCTGGCCAGATATTCGGTCGTGCCGAAGCCCTGATTGAAGGTCGAGGCTTTTTCGATCTTGTCGACCAATTCCTGCGGGATCGCTTTGCCGGTTTTGTAGTGCACTGCATATTTTTGAAGCACTTCAGGGGTTGACAGCCAATGTTCCAATAGCTGCGAAGGGAACTCAACATAATCACGAGCGACCGCAGTACCTGAAAGCGACGGATACGTTACATCAGAAGAAAGGCCGTGAAGGGCGTGGCCAAACTCATGAAACATCGTGACGGCATCGTCCCAAGATATCAAGACCGGCTCGCCGGGCTGACCTTTAACAAAGTTAGAATTATTTGAAACGATGGTCTTGACCTCACCGTCAAATCTGGATTGTTCGCGATAGCTGTTCATCCAGGCTCCGGAATTCTTTCCGTCACGAGCATAAGGGTCAAAATACCAAAGGCCAACGTGTTTACCTGTCGATTTGCGTTTTACTTCCCAGACGGTCATATCAGGGTGATAGACCGGAACGCCCTTGACCGGTGAAAAATCAAAATCAAAGAGTTCACCCGCAACCCAAAACATCGCATCGCGGATCTTATCAAGCTGTAGATATTGTTTTACCTCATTTGCGTCAAGGTCATAGCGCTCTTTGCGAACCTTTTCCATATAGAAATGATAATCCCAGGGTTCGATAGTGATCTTGGCTCCTTCTTTGTCGGCAAGAGCCTGCATGTCAGTGACCTCTTCTTTAACGCGTGCGATGGCCGGTGTCCAAACGGCTTCCATCAGTTCCATTGCCCGTTCGGGCGTTTTCGCCATTGCGTTCTCAAGACGCCAATGAGCATGTGTTTCAAAGCCTAGAAGTTTAGCCCGCTCAGCACGCAGCTGTAAGATCTCAGAGATAATGCCCTTATTATTCGTTTCGCCATGATCTCCTCGAGAAACGAACATTTTCCAAACCTTTTCGCGAAGAGCTCTATTTTCCGCGTAGGTTAGGAAAGGATCCACAGAGGAGCGCGTATTCCTTATGATCCACGTTCCTTTTAACTCTTTCGCTACCGCGTCAGACGCCGCTCCGCTCTTATATGAATCCGACATGCCTTTGAGGTCGGCTTCGCTTTTAAGTTCTACAAACTGCTCGCCCTCATCCTTTAACAAATTTTGACTGAATCTGGTGAAGTGGGCTGCCAGCTCCTGATTTATTTCAGACAAACGCTGTTTCTGCTCTTTGTTGAGCTTTGCTCCGGCACGTACAAAATTTGTATGGTAGAGCCAAACAAGCCGCTGCTGTTCAGGAGTCAGTTTCTTCTTTTCCTCTGAATTATTGACAGATTCGATCCTCTTAAAAAGAGCCTCATTCTGGGTTATCTTGTCAGAGAATGCAGCGAGTTTTGGTGCCATCTCCTGACGAACCTTTCCAAATTCGGGCGTGTTCATACTGGATGACCAAATATAATAGTAGGTCGAAACCCGCTTCATCGTCTGGCCCGATCTTTCAAGAGCAACAATAGTGTTCTTAAAGGTAGGAGCCGAACGGGCGTTTGCTATTGCATCGATCTCTTTCAGCCTTTCGTTCATCGCCTGTTCAAAGGCCGGTACGAAATCCGTTGTTTTTACCTTGTCAAAGGCGGGCACTCCATCAAATGGCCCTTTCCATTTAGCTGCAAGTATATTCACAGGCTTATTTGCAATGCCGATCGTCTCTTCGGCAGCGGCGGTTTCTAAATGTGTCTGCATAAAAAATAGGGAAGCAAATAGAATGGCAATTATTCCGGAATAAGTGAGCCCTTTCAGAATCATTGAATTATACATTAGGAATTATCTCCACAACGGTGAATAAAATTGGGTGTTCAGCACATCTCGTGATGATCCTATCTAGCTGATCTCTACATGGAGTGTGGTCTGTTTAAAATGGATTATAACATTTTATCAAAGCTGTATGTCCTGTATCTGTCTAAGATTTGATATTAAGGTTAGGCAACTCCCCGATTACGATCGTGCATTTCTACAATATTGTAGTATTATGACGAGCATATAACAAAAATGTAGGACAGTATGATTTTTGTTTATAATTAAAAGCTTGCCTAATCGTTGGAAATGAGAGACTTAAGCTATTACAGTATGTGGAACACTTTTTGCTAACAGGAATGCCTTGATAAAAAAAATGAGCCTTCAACAGGTCTATCGTTGATATTACAAAGTTATAAAATTAACCGTATTCAGGAGTTATAAATGACTGCAAAACATGTCTTAACCTACGCTGCCGATCAGGGGGCAAAGTTTGTCTCTGTTCGCTTTACTGACCTTATCGGAGCCTGGCACCACCTTACATACCCGATCACAATTCTCAATGAAGACTCATTTGAGGATGGTTTTGGATTTGATGCTTCATCGTTGCGTGGCTGGGCGGCGATAAATGAATCAGATATGCTTTTGATCCCTGATCCGAGCCGATTCTGGATGGATCCGTTTACGGATGAGCCTACATTATGTCTTATCGCCAACGTAATGGAGCCGATCACCAAAGAAGGTTACGGCCTTGATCCTCGGTCAGTTGCCGTTCGTGCGGAAAGTTATCTGCGATTTACCGGAATTGCCGATACGGTTTACGTCGGTCCGGAAGCGGAGTTTTTCGTATTCGACAACGTTTCCTATCACAACAATCAAAATTCAGCTGGCTTTTCCATTGATTCAGAAGAAGGCCACTGGAATACATCGAGAAAAGGGACTTTGGAGCAGCCAAATGCCGGTTACCAAATAAAACCCAAAGGCGGATATGTTCCTGTTGCCCCGGCAGACACGCTGATCGACCTGCGTAACACGATCTCTCTGGCACTGGGCGAAGTCGGTATTGAGGTTGAATGCCACCATCATGAGGTAGCTACCGCCGGACAGTGTGAGATCGATTTTAAATTCTCGAACATGCTCCACACCGCCGATAATTTGATGCTTTTCAAATATATCGTCAAGAACACGGCAGCGGCCTATGGCAGAACAGCCACGTTCATGCCAAAACCGCTTTATGGTGACAACGGTTCGGGCATGCACGTTCACCAGTCGTTGTGGAAAGACGGAACGCCGCTTTTTGCCGGCGATGAATACGCAGGACTTTCTGAAATTGCCAAGTTTTATATTGGCGGCCTATTAAAGCATGCCCCTGCACTGATAGCTTTTGCTGCACCGACGACAAACAGCTATAAGCGTTTGGTGCCTGGTTTTGAGGCTCCGGTAAATCTGGCCTATTCCGCACGGAACCGTTCAGCCGCAGTGCGTATCCCAATGTTCTCGGCTTCGCCTAAAGCGAAACGCATTGAGTTTCGTCCGCCTGATCCAAGCTGCAACCCCTATATTACTTTTGCAGCTCTATTGATGGCCGGATTGGATGGTATTCAAAACCGCATTGATCCGGGTGATCCGTTGGATAAAGATATTTATGATCTTCCGCCTGAGGAACTCGCAAATGTGCCCTCATTGCCAGGCACTCTTGACGAGGCTCTGACAGCTCTTGAGAACGACCATGAATTTCTTCTCAAAGGGGACGTTTTCAGCACTGCAATGATCGAGCGATGGATCAAGTTCAAACGGGAAAGCGAGATAAATAGCCTTAGGTTGAGGCCTCATCCGATGGAATTTGCAATGTATTTTGACGTTTGATCAACAGATAGAGCGTAAAGAAATGAGGGGCTTTGAAGCCCCTTATTTTTTTGCTAGTTCCTACACCTACAAAATTGTAGGATGCGTTTAACTTTCAGCAATCTGCGAATTAAAGTATATTTATAAGTAATGAGCAATGTGAGTAAATCGATAGGTCGGGCATCTAATTGTGCAGTATTGTTGATAATTCTGGGCGTTCTACTTGGAACAGCCTGCCAATCTGAAGTGTCGGAACCGAATGTCGCAAACACGGCAAATTCAAATCAAATCTCGGCCTCAAACACAGAAGTTTCTAGTACAAACATATCGCCGCAGGCAAATGTCGTTGATACCGCAAATTTAGCGGCCAACGCGGCTAATGCCAATCTGACACCTCAAGAGATCGCCGAAGTTCCGCCTCCGGCAGAAGGCGGCCCGACACCGATCAGCCTTACAGAGGCAAAGAAAAGAAGGCTTGAGCATTTCCGTTCAGGAGAGGGAACCGGACTTCCGCCTGATATGAATGTTGATGCAGGCCCGCAAGTACAGCCAGCGCCTGATAATTCGGAATATTTTATTACACTCACTGACGTAGCACGAGAGACCCGCAGGTTCAAGAGCCACTCTTTGCTGGACAAGGTTGAAAAGGAGTCTGACGGAAAGAACGTAAAGATAACTGTCTTTCTAAAGAACGGTAAACAGGTGAATATAGAGCCAAAACGGATCTCTAATTTTGCTCAAGCGACTGCTGCCCAATTCCTCAACGCGGCAGGCGTGAAATAATAGTGAACGATGATACGTTGATCATTTTTTCAGCTTAGTTTATTAGTATTTCATCTGTTCGGATAAAAGGCAGCTAGGTTTATCAATATCACTTCTTTTTGGTGTATAATCGGCAACGGTATGGAAAAGTTCAACATCATTTGCCCTTGCTGTGAGGCGACATTAACGATAGATGCCGACACCGGAGCTCTTATCTCTCACGAGGAGAAAAGGAAGCCGATCGCATCATTTGATGCCCTCAAGGATGAACTTTCCAAGCAAAAGGACCTCCGTGAACAGCTGTTTTCACAGGAAATGTCCTCGATGAAAGATCGAGAAAGGATACTTGAAGAGAAATTTCAGGAAGCTCTGAAGAAGGCTGACACCAAGAGCGGCGAACCTTTCCGAAATCCTCTAGACATGGATTGATCGTTTTTATGATGGCGAAATCAATGGCCGCATCTTTATCTGAAAATACATTTGATGCGGCTAGAGAGAAATTGATCGTCGCACTGGATGTGCCGACAGCTTCGGAAGCACGATCTGTCGCATCGGAACTTGACGGTAATGTAGGAGCCTTCAAGATCGGTCTGCAGCTCTTTACAGCTGCTGGGCCCGATCTCGTAAGAGAATTTGTCGGATCCGGAAAAAGGGTCTTTCTAGATCTGAAGTTTCATGATATTCCGAACACCGTTGCGATGGCATCGGTCGAAGCCGTCAAAATGGGAGTTTGGATGTTCAATGTTCATACATCCGGCGGCAGTGATATGATGGCTCGTGCTGTTGAGGCGGCAAAGGAATACGCTGACAGTAACGGACTTTCCAAGCCGCTGATGATAGGTGTTACGGTGCTAACAAGCAGCGGAACAGCGGGATCTGCTGATGAGAAAGCCGTCGAATTGGCCAAGTCAGCTGAAAAAGCAGGGATGGATGGGGTCGTAGCGTCTGCTCATGAGGCTGCAATGATCAGGAAAAATGCAGAAAGTGCGGATTTCGTCATCGTCACGCCCGGCGTAAGGCCATTTGGTGCAACAAATGACGATCAAGCGCGTGTAATGACTCCTGAGGCGGCGATTCGCGCAGGTGCTGATCACATTGTGGTTGGCAGACCGATTCTAAATTCAAAGGACAGGGCGGCAGCGGCTCTTGCGATCATCGATGAGATCGCGGCCGCGCTGAAATAGAGCTTATCTCGATCTTACTCTTCTCATACAGACACCTTTCCGCGATCGCGGTATTTGCATGGTTATTGTTTTCGGTTCAAACCGGATCGGCACAATCTGTGTCAGCAAATACTGTGTTTCCGGTCGGAGAACGCCTTACATATACCGTCTCACTGGATAAACTTCCGGATGTTGCTTATGCCGAAACCTATGTAGTCTCAACCGGCAGGCTTGGCGATAACGACGCGGTGGAATTGCGTCTGCGTATAAAAACTAGAGAACTGGCGAGTGCGGCATTTTATATGGTCGATGAGTCAAGGACGACATTTGCTGCGGCCCAAACAGGTGTTCCGCTTGTAATTCGCCGCTCCGGACTCATAAATGGGATGCCTGACGAAAAGACTGTAAACTTATCCGGTTCACAGTCCGGCGGGTTTGATCTGACGACACTTATTTACGCTATTCGCCGGGGCGGAACCACAGGTTCAGCGGTACTTGATGAAGACGGAAGGTCTCATTCTGTCTCATACCAGATAAAAGGGACTGAGAAGATCACTACATCTGCGGGTGTTTATCAGGCTTCGGTCGTAGTCATCCAGAGTGGTTATCTGACAGAAGCAGGTATCAGTGAATTCACAGTTGCCCTTGCTGATGATACTGTCCGCACGCCCGTACGCTATACGCTGAAAACTGATAAAGGGAAGTTCATTGCTCTTTTGGCTTCGTCACAGATAGTAGTTCCCGATCCAGTATCGACACCGACACCGGTTGTGACGCCTTCGCCCACGCCGACTCCGACACCAACGCCGGTTGCAACACCTACGCCGTATATCAACAACGAGCCTTTGCCTAGAGACCTGGCGTTTACTCTCGGCGAAAAATTGATCTACAGGGTGTCATCACAGGGAAAACATGTTGGGCAGGTTACGCTCTGGGCAAAAGAACGCACTCAATTTCAAGGGCGTGACAGCCTGACTTTAACTGCTGAAGTGACGGAAGCATTACCGGGTTCAGGTTTTACCCTTTCTGATTCGTTTACCGTCAGGGTCGATCCTCTTACACTAACGCCGCAAATTTCAGAGATAAAGTTTGCGGGTACTCTTGGCTGGATGAATCAAACTGCTGTCTTTGACCCGATCAGTAACGCGATAATGGTTGGCAAGGAGCGGATAGATGCTCCGTACGGAACGCATTCCATCTTATCGCTATTCTATGCGATGAGATCGTTCAATCTTCGTCCGAGCAAGGTCACGACCAGTCCGGTCAATGACACACGCGTGGCGGTTCTTTGGGCAAACCGCACATCTGTATTCTCACTTCGTCCGTCGGAAACCGAGATCACCGATCTTGCCGGTCAAAGTGTTGCAGCTCAACTGATAGGTGTAGTAGCCAACAACCCTCAGCTCGACTCTCTTTCACCAAAGGTTTGGCTTTCGAATGACGAGGCCAGAACTCCATTGAGAATACAGTTCGGGGCTAATCAATTAGATCTGGTCAGCCGGTCAGTTGAAGTCTTTACACGATGACAGCTTTTATCCCGATCTTCCTCAATTAGACATCTTGCATTTCACCATATTGAAAATGAAATTTCTTTTCAATTGGTATAGAATTTAGTTGCTTAAACCCGTCAGGCTGGTTAATTAACCAGGTGGATGCCTGGATACCTATAGAAAGAATATGAAGCTCTCGGAACTTGAATACGGCGGTAGTGCGCGTGTTGTATCTGTGGACGGCGAGGAACGTATCACAAAGCGCCTGATGGAAATGGGTGTCATTCCCGGTGTTGATGTGATGATGATCCGCTCCGCTCCTTTTGGAGGTCCACTTCAGATCAGACTGCTTGGTTATAAGCTGGCTATCCGCCGCACTGAGGCCGCAAGTATAGAGATCGAGAGACGAAACGACCCTCTGGAAGACAATTAATGGACGGAAAAACAACAGAACGTGAGCTGATGATAGCTTTGGCCGGAAACCCTAATGCCGGCAAGACGACCTTGTTCAATACTTTGACCGGTCTAAAACAAAAGGTCGCCAACTATCCGGGCGTTACCGTTGAGCGTAAGGTCGGAAGATGGACGTTTGGTAATTCAAGCGTTAGATTGGTTGACCTGCCGGGATTGTATAGTCTTGATGCGTCTTCAGTAGATGAGGAGATTGCCCTCGAAGTTCTGACCGGGAAGATCGAAGGTTCTGAGCGTCCCGATGCAGTAGTTGCAGTGGTCGATGCTACGAACCTGGAACGCAACTTATATCTGGTCACACAATTGATCGAGCTGGAATTGCCGGTCGTTATCGCGTTGACAATGATGGACGTGTTTGAGAAGGAAGAACATACCATCGACATAAAAAAACTGTCCAATATGCTCGGTGTGCCCGTGGTAGCTGTTCATGCGGTAAATGGAAGGGGCATTGAAGATCTGGGTGAAGCAGTAGTGAAAACTGCCGGAAGCTCTGTTGAGCTGCCGGAAGCTCTGCGGGTTGCTGACGGCAACAAGATATTTAACCGCTACAAATTCATTTCAAATATTGTTCAGGAAGCGGTCACGCACAATGATCGTAAAGCACATCAGACAGCGGATAAATTAGATAGCGTATTAACACATAGATTTTGGGGGCTTGCGATCCTCCTAGGAATATTGCTTCTGATCTTTCACGCGATCTTTTCGTGGGCAGCGATTCCTACCGACCTTTTGGACGAAAGCTTTGGGGCATTGGCTGACGCTTCGCGATCTGTGCTTCCTGAGGGGATGATCGCCGATCTGGTCGCTGACGGAATTATAGCCGGTGTTGGCGGTGTTCTTGTGTTTTTGCCGCAGATACTGCTGCTTTTCTTCTTCATAGCTATCCTCGAAGATTCAGGTTACATGGCGCGTGCGGCGTTCTTGCTGGACAAACTGATGGGTCACATCGGCCTTCACGGTAAGGCATTTTTACCGCTGCTTAGCAGTTTTGCATGTGCTATTCCGGGTGTCATGGCTACTCGAACGATAGAGGATCGTCGCGACCGTCTGGCAACGATAATGGTTGCACCTTTTATGAGCTGTTCGGCCCGTCTGCCGGTCTATACGCTGATGATCGGGGCATTCTTTGCAGGACAGACCGTTTTGGGATTTGTTTCGCTTGGTGCTGTGATAATGCTGGCGATGTATATTCTAGGTATAGTTGCGGCCATAGTGGTTGCATTTGTGCTTAAAAGAACGGTTTTGCGTTCAGCTCCGTCGCCTTTTGTGATGGAGATGCCGCCTTATCGTATGCCCGCCTTACGTACCGTTCTACAGAGTATGTTCGAGAGGGCATGGCTTTTTGTAAAACGGGCCGGAACCGTAATTCTCGCCATTTCGATAGTCCTCTGGGCGTTGACCTATTTTCCACGTCCGGCAGAAGTCGCAGAACCGGCGACCGAGATAACGCAGGTCAGCGAAAGCGACTCGGGAGCCGCCGAAACGGCCGCGGAAAGCGAGCATCTACAGAACAGCTACGCAGGTATGCTCGGTCACGCGATCGAACCGGCGATACAACCTCTTGGTTTTGACTGGAAGATCGGCGTGGCTTTGATAGCGAGCTTTGCGGCTCGCGAGGTATTGGTCTCAACCCTTAGCATAATCTATAATGTCGGCAAGGATGCGGATGAAGAATCTGATTCTCTTATCTCAGCTATCCGCGAAGCAAAAAGGCCGGACGGTTCGCT
>JAHBSH010000103.1 GCA_019639215.1 Acidobacteriota bacterium | reverse complement strand
TCGCCAGATCGTCCTTGAAAAGCGAATAATCGCCGACGATGATGATATCGCCGCCGAGCATATTTGCAGCCGCAAATTCACGTATCTGCTTATCGGTCACGGCATTGACGCTCGTCATATATTTGTTCAATTCAATCGTCGGTATATCGAACGTGTAAAGATCGGCCAAAGAGCTAACTAGTCCGCCGGTTGTCTCAATGTTGCGACCAAAACCGCCGGTCAAAACGGACTTGCGCGGCGTCAACTCAGCCTCCGGTATTTCTCCGTCAATCAACCTTTTGATTTCGGTCAATACAAGTTCAGCAACTTCTGGCGCGGATTCGTTTTTAGTTTGGGTTCTTGTTCCAAAATTAGTCGAATTAAGACGCCACGAGAAAGAACTTCCCGCACCATAACTCAAGCCACGTTTAATCCGAATTTCTTGATTCAGGCGTGAGGAATATCCTCCTCCCACAAGCGAATTGAGCACTGTTGCAGGATAGTAACCAACCTTATTGCGTCCTGCTTCATAACTCTGTTTTAGATAGTTTACCGATGCTTGGCCTGAGTTGGGCAGATCTATAACTAGGATTCTACGGAGCAACTCGGCCGAGTTGCTTCGCACCGAAGAACCGCCGCGGCCGTGTGTCGTAATTGATCCAGGATTTTTCCAGGTTCCAAAATATTTCTCAGCAAGTCCGCTTGAATGTTCCTGAGAGATGTCCCCACTAAATATAAGAACCGATTTGAAAGGGATAATCTCTTTTTGGTAAAACTGCGTGACATGTTCAATAGTAAAGGCATTTAGACTTCCAATAGTGCCACCTGCCGGATGTTCCCCAAAGCTATACTTGCTTGCGACATAATTTGCCAAAAATCCCGGTTGGGTCAAGTTATACGTTAGCCCGTCAATTGCCTGCGATCTCAGCAGGTCTAGTTCCGATTGCGGAAAAGTCGGGTTGAGCACAACGTCGGCCAAAATTGCCATCGCCTGATCGAGTTTGTCAGACGTGACCGAGACTGTGACCGATGAATTGTTCCATCCGGCTCCGGAAAAGATAGATCCGCCGAGGAATTCTATCTGTTCGGCTATCTGCTCAGCCGTGCGTGTTTTTGTGCCTTTGGTCAGCATCGAGGCGGTTATATCGGCAAGGCCAGCTTTTTCCATGCTTTCGGCATTTGCACCTGATCGAACCAAAAGCTGAACCGTTACAAGCGGTACGTTGCGTTTTTCAACAACGGCGACGGTCAGGCCGTTCTTAAGTTTTGTTTCTTTAACCGCCGGAATTTGGGCCGTTCTTGCCGGGCCGGGTTTTGGTTCCTGCGCGGATAAATTAACCGCAGACGCACTGAAGAACAGAGCTAAGAAGACAAGGAGACGAGGAGACAAGGAAACAGGTAGATAGCTCCGCATTCCGAATTCCGATTTCCGCATTTTTTTATTTGTCATCGCCTTTGCCCTCCGCCTGTTTCGCCTGATTATAAAAAATGACCACGCGGTTGTTGTCTTTGAAGTACTTTTTCATTACCCGCTGAACATCCGCGGCGGTAACTGCCTGCAGCTTGGCAACCTCGTTATTGACGGCTTTTGCATCACCAAGATATGCGACCGAGCGTTCAATCGCATTAGCTTTACCGTCGTTGGTCTCACGCATCCTGATAGCTCCGGCGACAGCTCCATTCTTTGCTTTCTCAAGTTCTGTCGCAGTGACGCCTTTGTCCTGAATGTTTTTAAGTTCGGCTAAAAGAGCTTTTTCCAGTGCTTCAGACGATGCCTTATCAGAGCCTATTGCCACAAAGCCCATTCTGCCGCCTTCGGTATTAAGCTCAAGATCAAAGTTTGCGTCCTGTGCGATCTGCTGATCGCGAACAAGAGACTGGTAAAGACGTGAACTTTCGCCGCCTGACATTATCGCCGAGGCAATGCGGAGAGCGGGAATATCGGCATCCGTGGTTCGCGGCGCACGATAAAGCAGTGCTGTTGCCGGGAACGGCACTATCGGGCCAGTCTCATTGTAGCGGCGTTCTGTCGTCCATTCCGGTTCTTCAACCGTAACGCGCGGAATGTTGCCCGAAGGTTTTTTGATGCTGCCGAAATATTTATCGACCCAGCCGTCAAACTGCTTTTGGTCAAAATCGCCAACGACGATCAGAACGGCATTGTCCGGCCTGTAAAAATCCTTATAGAATTTTTCGGCATCAGCACGCGTCGCGGCGCTCAATTCCTCGAGATTGCCAATAACGCCTCGCTTATAAGGATGTTTTTGAAAACTTAGTTCGTCCATCAGCCAATAGAAGCGGCCATAAGGATTGGCAAGAATGCCTTGTCTGTATTCTTCCTTCACCACATCTCTTTCTGAATTGAAACTGGCATCATCAACATTCAGGTTGACCATGCGATCCGATTCCGCCCAGAGAAGCACTTCAAGATAATTGGAGGGAACGACCTCAAAATAATTCGTAAAATCAGGCCACGTTGAAGCGTTATTAAACCCGCCAACATCTTCGGTCAGCCTATCCATCTTTTCGTTAGGCATGTTCTTAGTGGCCTTGAACATCATATGTTCGAACATATGAGCAAAGCCTGACTTGCCCGGAGGATCGTTCTTGCCGCCGACGTCATACCAGACGTGGATAGAAACGGTCGGACTCGTCGCATCGCGATGAGAAACAACACGCATGCCATTCGCAAGCGTTCGCTCTTTAAGTTCGATCGGCGGAACGTTTAACTGTCCAAATGCCGAGATAGCAAAGAGCATGAACAAAACGACTGATGAAAGTATTTTCATAATCAATATCCTGCGGGAGGAATAATAATTAGCAGATACGGATACAGGCTTACTAAGTTTCAATATGTTTAAGTGCCGAGAGGCTAATTATTAAGAGCGATCAAAGACCGCCCTTATAACGACATACTATTCTGCGTAATCGTAAAATCCTTTGCCGCTTTTGCGGCCAAGCCAGCCCGCGTCAACGTATTTTTTGAGCAACGGACAAGGGCGATATTTAGGATCGCCAAGTCCTTCATGTAGGACGTTAAGGATGGCCAGGCAGACATCGAGGCCGATAAAATCAGCCAGTGTTAACGGTCCCATCGGGTGGTTCATCCCCAATTTCATAATACCGTCGATGCTTTCGCGGGTTGCGACACCTTCGTAAAGAGTATAGATAGCCTCATTGATCATAGGCATCAGAATACGATTGGCAACAAAACCCGGAAAGTCTTCACAATCAAGCGGGGTTTTGCCCAACTTTTCAGATATCTCACGAACCTTTTCGTATGTTTCATCACTTGTAGCAATACCGCGGATCACTTCGACAAGCTTCATCAAAGGCACGGGATTCATAAAGTGCATTCCTATGACCTTTTCCGGACGGCTTGTGACCGCAGCTATCTTTGTGATCGAGATAGAAGACGTATTTGACGACAATATTGCGTCGGGCTGACAGATGCTGTCCAGTTGTTCGAATATCTGCTTTTTGACCGCGAAATCCTCATTCGCCGCTTCAACTACCAATGAACAGTCTTTCAGGTCGGAAAGATCAGTAGATGTCTTTATACGGGAAAGGATCTCCGCCTTCTGACCTTCCGTCATTGTCTCTTTTTTGACAAAACGATCAAGGCTTTTGCTTACGGCGGCCAGACCGCGCTCGACAAATTCCGGTTTGATGTCGCACATAACGACATCTAAACCGGCAGCTGCTGCGGTTTGGGCTATGCCGTTTCCCATGGTTCCTGCTCCGATAACGCCAATGATTTCACTCATAATCTATATGTATCTATTTTTATTTAATAAATGTTGAAGCCTAAAACGATAAATTGCCTCGATCATTTCAAACCATATTGATGTGGTTGTGGGGGTGTTGATATTCCGCCCTGAAAATAATACTTCCCAACATCTGAAAGGGTGAACCACAATCCGAAGATCCCAATACCGATGCCAAAGGGGGCAAGACAAATGCCCCCACATATGAAACTGAGAAGATTCATGATCGACGATGCCAGCAAAAGATTTTTTGATGCCGGCTCCGTTTTTTTGAGTCGCATTCCCGCCTTGATATTCAGGAAAATAGAGACAATACCGAAAACCAACATTACGACATAGATCGCAACAAATATGAACATCATTGCTGCTCCAGCCGCTGCATCGCTACCACCCGTCGCTGCCACGTAGAGACCAAAACCGCCATAAAACACAACAAATACGGCGATGAAAAGAGCAAAAAGACATTGAAGTCCTGCGTAAATGAAAAGAAGGATGCTCAGCGTATTCGCGTGTTGTTTGGGGTCGGTCATACTGGTTTTTCTTAGTCTCTTTCGACAGCCATCGCAACAGAATTGCCGCCGCCGAGGCACAATCCGGCCACGCCTCGTTTAACGCCCCTGCGTTTCATCTCATATAGAAGCGTTGTTAAAACACGAGAGCCCGAATTTCCGATCGCGTGTCCCAAGGCGACCGCTCCGCCGTTGACATTGACTTTTTCTTGGTCGATACCAAGCTCTTTCATTACACCCAGAGCCTGCACGGAGAATGCTTCATTCAATTCGAAAAGGTCAACGTCGTCAAGCGACCACCCTGCCTTTGCCACTGCTCTTTTGACGCCCTCTACCGGAGCAAGCATAATGAATTTTGGTTCTATACCCGAAACAGCATAGGACACAATTCGACCAAGAGGCTCGACGCCAAGTGCGGCAGCATTCTCTTCTGATGTTACAACCACGGCCGATCCGCCATCATTTACACCCGGAGCATTTCCGGCTGTCACAGTTCCGCCATCTTTTTTGAATGCCGGACGCAGCTTGCTCAAAGTATCAATGGTGGTTTCAGGGCGTACTGGTTCATCATAATCAATTACTATCGGGTCGCCTTTTTTCTGTGGTATCTCGATAGGAACGATCTCTTCGGCAAATCGACCAGCTTCCTGTGCTTCAGCTGCTTTTCGGTGTGAATTGAAAGCAAATTCGTCCTGTGTCTCTCTAGAGATCTGATGTTTCTCTGCGACAACCTCACCCGTATTTCCCATGTGCCAGTTTTCAAAAGGACACCACAGGCCGTCGTTTATCATCAGATCAACTACGGTTTGATTTCCCATTCGATAACCGTCTCTGGCGCCTGGCATCGCATAAGGAATGTTTGACATTGATTCCATTCCGCCTGCTACTACAAAGTCTGCGTCACCAAGTTTCACAGATTGCCCGGCAAGCGCTACAGCACGAAGTCCCGAACCGCAGACCATATTCACGGTCAGTGCCGATACCTCCGGCGGAAGACCTGCCTTTAATGCTGCCTGCCGTGCGGGTGCCTGGCCGATACCAGCCTGAACCACGCATCCCATTATCACTTCGTCGATCTTTACAGGGTCAACTCCGGCTCGTTTTACTGCTTCTTTTATAGCAATAGCCCCAAGATCAGGAGCAGAAAGATCTTTCAAAAGCCCTTGAAACTTCCCTGTCGGAGTTCGGGCCGCACTTATAATAACCGCATTTTTGGATGACATTGTTTAAATTATCCCCTTATAAAATTAAGTGATGCTGAAACCAAGTTTAGCAAAAGTCTAAATAAACTGCATTTCACGACGAAGATCTCTCAGATCAGCAAAACCATTTTCATTTAATTTTTGATTAACGTAGATTCTGCTATCCTGATGATGCAAAAAGAGATCTGATGATCCGTCTATTTATTTTCATCGTTACTTTTTACACATCATGGAGGGAAGTTAAATGCTTATCGCGTTAGAAGGAAGTTCACCGACGATCTTTGGTGAAAACAATTACAAATACTATGTTTGGCACGCATATCGTGACACAAAACAAAGCCCTAAGCTTTACGTAGAGGGACCAGCAGCAATATCCTGGGGCCCGAGCCCGGTAAATATAAGAAAGATGGCGAATAAGGCGACGGCACTTATTCATGCTAATTCGGGCCCGATATTTCTGATAGGCTGGAGCCGAGGAGCAGCTGCATGTATTCAGGTGGCGCACGACATTAAAAATTCGGGTAAGAAAATAGACGCGATGTTTCTTTTTGACGCTGTGGATCAGGACGGTTCAACTAACAGCGATCTTAACTTCATCCCGAATAGTGTTAATGTCTGTTACCACGCTATAGCGATCAAGAAGAGTTGGATGGACAGACAGCTGTTTCCTACATGCGGCCGTGACGCTGGCGCTGATGTAGATTATCAAAAGAAGACCTTTGACACATCGCATGGCGGAATAGCCGGAGCAGGTGATGAAGGCGATGACGGGTCGAGAACTTGGATGTGGGGCAAATTAAGGAACCACGGGGTATTGTAAGTGTAAAATGATCTTTTTATGTCTATAGATCAAAGATTTTCGCCGGGCGATCTTTTAGTGTTTCAGCTTGAGAGCGGATTTGGGCTTTTGAGACTTCTAGGGGTGGATAAGCACGAGGAAGAGTATGTTTGGCATGTGACTGCCTACGCAGATCTCTTTCCGGATGTTGATATGGCAGAAGTAGCGGCGGCAGAGCCTCATAGACTGACCGTCGCGATCCCGTTCACAAGCATGACGACACGTGCCTTTGAAAGCACTCAGGTATCCGTCATCCACAATGCAGAACTGACGGAAAAAGATATTGATCTGTTGGAGATTTGGCGGCGTGACCCTGAGCGTTCTGTATCCGACAGATCGGTCAGGCTTTTACTCGGACTGAGGTGAACTTTGATAGGCGTTTACGTTTATTAGACTTTGGTCAGCGTTTTCGCCTTTTCAGCTCGCGTTCGATCATGTCTAGTTCTCTGCTCATCTGCCCTGCAACTGAGGTATTCTCCTGCGCCCGGCGAATTAGGTAAGGAACCGCGTCGCGTACCGGACCATAAGGCAAGTATTTCGATACGTTGTATCCGTGGGCGGCGAGTACATAAGACAGATTGTCACTCATTCCGTAAAGCTGAGAGAAAAAAACGTGAGGATGATCATGTGCGATCGATCTTTCATGTAGAAGCCGCGCAAGCATTCTACAGCTTTCCTCATTATGGGTGCCGGCAACGAAGGCCACGGTGTCCAGATGATCCAGACAATAATTGAGAGCGTCGTTATAGTCCGTGTCGGTAGCGTTTTTATCCGGCTGGATCGGTGAATCAGTAGCCAATTCTTCAGCTCTTTCACGCTCCTTTTCCATATAGGCGCCGCGAACCAGCTTAACTCCCAGAATATAACCTTCTCTCTCTGCTTCTCTACGAGATTCCCTTAGATATTGTAGCCTGTCTTTGCGGTACAATTGGATGGTGTTAAAGACAATAGGCCTTCCCGTATTGTACCTTTTCATCATTTCCGTCGCGAGGTGGTCTATCGCATCTTGTATCCACGATTCTTCGGCGTCTATGAAGATGGGTTGTTCCAGTTCTGCGGCGAGGGCACATATTTCGTGAACCCGTCCAACTAGATTTTCATACTTAACTTGTCCCTTTGCATCAAGCGGCTGTCCGGTACCTATTTTCTCCAGCGTTCCGAACGGAGCCACGCCCGAAACCTTGAAAACAGCAAAAGGGATGTAAGGATCACCATCTGCACGCCTGATCGTTCTCAAAATTTCTTCCTTGGTCGCATCAAATTCGGCCTCGGTCGATTTTCCTTCAACCGAATAGTCAAGTATCGTCCCGATCCCTGAACGAGCCAGCCGTTCTATCGTCCGCTGACATTCGTCAATTGTTTCGCCTCCGCAAAACTGTTCAAAAACTGTCTTTTTTATCAGGCCGTCAACTGGCAGACCGAGAGATAAAGCAAATTTTGCGGCTCCGGTTCCGATGGAATTGAGCAACGGAGAATTCATCAGCTTGAACAAGCGGTATTTCTCGCGTAGTTCAGCATCAGTTTTATCAGCAAAGGCGATCTTTGTGTCTTGGAAATCTATGGAGAAATCGACCATAAAAAAGATAATTTAACATAAACACAAGCCAGAATCTCTTTTAGCAGAATAATTTCCAGCAAATTGTTTCTTTCTCCCTATTGCCTTATTATTCTTGTTTTATCTAAATTTGATACAGGATCATTAGAAAATCATGGCAAAGGGACTTCCAAAACGTTCGGAAAATTATTCAGAGTGGTACAACGAGATAGTAAAAAGGGCTGATCTGGCTGAGAACAGTTCCGTTCGCGGATGCATGGTCATAAAACCGTACGGCTTTGCGATCTGGGAAAAGATGCAGCGGGCATTGGACGATATGTTCAAAGAAACAGGTCATGTAAACGCCTATTTCCCTCTTTTCGTGCCGAGATCATTCCTTGAAAAAGAAGAAGAACATGCTGAAGGGTTTGCCAAAGAATGTGCTGTTGTAACGCATTACCGGTTGAAAGGAAATCCCGACGGGAAAGGATTGATGGTCGATCCTGATGCAAAGCTTGAGGAGGAGTTGATAATCCGTCCTACTTCCGAAGCGATCATCTGGAACACTTATAAGAACTGGATCCAATCATGGCGAGATCTGCCTTTGCTGATAAATCAGTGGGCAAACGTTGTCCGTTGGGAAATGAGAACCCGCCTTTTCTTACGAACCGCCGAATTCCTCTGGCAGGAAGGCCACACAGCTCACGCAACCGAAGACGAAGCGATAGAGGAAGCCGAAAAAATGCTAGGCGTTTATGCCGATTTTGCCGAGAACTGGATGGCAGTGCCTGTCGTCCAAGGGGTAAAATCACCTAACGAACGTTTTGCCGGAGCTTTGGAAACATACTGCATTGAGGCATTGATGCAGGACGGAAAAGCGTTGCAGGCCGGAACTTCGCATTTTCTCGGACAGAATTTTGCTAAGAGCTTTGATGTTAAATTCGTAAATAAGGAAAATCAGCTAGAATATGCCTGGGCTACGTCATGGGGCGTTTCCACGCGTCTGATGGGAGCTTTGATAATGGCCCACTCAGATGACAACGGGCTAGTCCTTCCGCCCAAATTGGCTCCGATACAGGTCGTCATCATTCCCATACACAAGACGGAAGAAGACCTGGCAAAACTTACTGAAAAAATTGATCCAATAATTTCCGAGCTAAAGGCAGCAGGAATTTCAGTTAAATATGACGATGACGACAAGCAGCGTTCAGGCTGGAAATTTGCGGAATATGAATTAAAGGGCGTTCCGGTGCGGCTTGCTATGGGAATGCGTGATCTCGAAAATGGCACTGTCGAAATAGCCCGCAGAGATACTCTTTCCAAGGAGTCAGTTGCATTGGATGCAGTTGTTAACACTGTAAAGGGTCTTTTAGAAGAGATGCAGACGGCTATTTTTGAGAAAGCGTTAGCGTTCCGCGAGGAAAACACGTTTGTCGTAGATAATTGGGAAGATTTCAAGACACAGATCGAGAAAGGCGGCTTTGTAATGGCTCATTGGGACGGAACCGCCGAAACCGAGGAAAAGATCAAAGAAGAAACAAAAGCGACGATCAGATGCATTCCTCTTGTCGGCATAGAAGAAGCAGGAAAGTGTATATACACGGGTGCTGAATCGGCTCGACGTGTCGTTTTTGCCAAAGCTTATTAATTGTTTTTTTATTTCTGAGATAGTTCGCTCGCGGCTTTCCTACGTTCATTTCTGTGATGCTGGCAGTTACCTCTATTCTCCCCGCATCACAGAGATCACCAAACCTACCGATAAAAATCTACCAATATAGACATTATCTACCGCTCGTAGTCGATATCTTTCGACTTTTTAACATTAAAATGCGTCTAATCGTGTATAAGAGGTTCTGAGACGGTATTTCCGTTCAATGATCCTGTGAGCTGAAAAGTGATGTTGGCTGACCTTTCGGATGAAAAACTGGTGGAGATGTGTAATGCCGGCGACGCGGATGCGTTCGGCGTTATCGTTAACCGCTGGGAGCGCAAGATATTTGCGCTCTGTTTCGGAATGCTCGGACGCGAGGACGAAGCACGTGACGCAGCTCAAGAAACATTCATTGCAGCGTTTCGAAATCTTAGTAATTTTCGCGGCGATGCAAAGGTTTCTTCCTGGCTTCATCGTATTGCGGTCAATCAATGTTTGACAACTAAGCGAAGGACGAAGACAAGGAGCGAGGAATTTCTTGATGAGGATTCGAACGAGGCCGATCGCGTGTTTGTTGCGCCTGTCGGAAGCACGCCGTCAAGCATTTCTGAACAGGGTGAACGGCTGTATCTCGTCCGACAGGCAGTTCGGTCGCTTCCGGTCGATCTGCGGCAGGTTATCGTAATGAAAGAGTTTGAGGAAATGACGTTTCAGGAGATATCTGAAACTCTTGATATGCCTTTAAGCACCGTAAAAAGCCGGCTTTATACAGCATTGAAACAGCTTCGGCTAAAACTGGAGGGACT
>JAHBSH010000102.1 GCA_019639215.1 Acidobacteriota bacterium | reverse complement strand
GAAAGCCGTCCGAAAATGATCATTTGCGGGGCTTCGGCGTATCCGCGCATAATAGATTTTGAACGTATCGGCGAGATCGCCCGCAGTGTTGACGCAATGGTAATGGCGGACATCGCCCACATCGCGGGCCTGGTCGCGACGGGGCTACATCCTTCGCCTGTTCCGCACTGCGATTTCGTCACAACCACCACGCACAAAACGCTCCGCGGCCCTCGCGGCGGTATGGCGATGTGCAAAGAACAATTTGCTAAAGACCTTGACCGCCGTGTCTTTCCGGGTGTTCAGGGCGGGCCGTTGATGCACGTTATCGCGGCAAAGGCTGTGTCTTTTGGCGAGGCCTTAAAGCCCGATTTCAAAACCTATCAGGAACAGGTGCTAAAAAATGCTCAGGCTCTGGCAAAGGCTTTGACGGATACCGGATTGCGAATTGTTTCCGGAGGAACGGACAACCACTTGCTGCTGGTTGACGTATATCAGGACGGCAAAGGCATTACAGGAAAAGAAGCTGAAAAAGCTCTGGATGAAGTTCATATCACTGTAAACAAGAACACCATTCCTTTTGACACCCAAAAGCCTTTCGTAGCTTCGGGCATACGGCTCGGCACACCGGCGCTGACGACACGAGGAATGAAAGAAGAGGAAATGGCAAAGATAGGACAGATGATAGCTGCATTGATCAACGAGCCTGCATCTGATGAAGTAAAAAATCAGGTTCGCGAAGGGGTTGTCGAAATAACGCAACGCTTTCCGATGTACAATTCATAGATCTTGTTGCGGTTCCGCTTTAGGCTGAGAGGATAATTTGCGGCGCGATGCTGAGATCGTTACTCGCATGCGTTTTCAAACATTTCTACCTTTTGAAGAAATCCGTCGATCTCCTCCGGGATCGGCGTATTTGTACAAACATAGAATCGTTTTGCCGCTTTTAAGGATGCGTCTCCCACAATGGAGTTTCGCAAGTTCTCGTTTTCCTGTAGTTCCGCCACCATCGACCTAATGGTTCGTTCATGTGTTTTCAGCAAAAATGCGCTCTCGCCAGTCTTTATAAGCAAAGCATCGTTTGCGGCAGAACCCAGCTGTCCCGCATAGAACATTACCGCCCATTTCTTGTGCATGTCTCTGGCAATATACCCTGTAATGACGGAGCCTGCCACTAATCCGATCACCAAAAACAACACGCACAAAAGCACTTTTTTCATATACCGACCCTCCGACAGCCAATTTAGTAATGGACGAAGCCTGGCAGATGCTTTTGCCAAGACCTAACCGGCGATCTACCTTTCTATCCATACTTTCAAAGTTTCCGGTTTACAAAATCGATACCGCGTATAGAATAAAACTGAGAATGAAATTACAGCCACTCAAAGCATCTGCGTTAATACTTTTCTTATCTTGTTCGGTGTTCTCTCAAAAAACCGAACAGAAGCCCGTTTTGAATACCGAAGTGTCTAACACAACATCTCAGCGTGAGATGCCGGCAACATTCAGATCAGACGGCTGCACGATGTTTCCCGACGGCAACTATCGCGAATGCTGTGTCAGCCATGATGAGGATTACTATTTCGGCGGCAGCGGCAAGGAACGTTGGCGGTCTGACAAGAGGCTGTTCAAATGCGTGAAGGCAAAACGCGGATGGCAAAATAAAATAGCCGCTCCTGTTATGTGGCTCGGCGTTCGCGTTGGCGGCGTCTCATTTCTTCCGACGCCTTTCAGATGGGGTTTTGGCAAAAAACAGGTTAAGGCTGCAGCTCCGTGACTCAGCTTTGGCTTGGCATATGGCTAAATTGACCCTCAAGCTGGTCAAGAATGTCGCGAGCCTCTTCGGAATCATATTCATATGCCTTCTGTTCCAGAGCGCTGATGGCAATATCCGCATAGATCGGATCATTTATCAGCGGCAGCAAGGTCTGCACTGACATCATCGACAACGACTCATAGGCGATCGCTCTGATCTGCGGAAAATCCGTCTGCCTTATTATTTCCGCCACTTCCGCCGCACTGAACCTGTCCATCAGATGATCGGAGAGGCGGTCTAGCCGGGCATAATCGTGCTGCTTTATTGCTCTCGCGGCGAGTTGGACAAAAACCTCTGCCGAAGCGCTCTGCGTTTCCAGTATGCGGGCACAGGCTTCTGCCAATCGTGCCGCATCTTCTTCCGCTCCGGCATCCTTCTCTCTTTTTCGCTGATCAAGCGCGGTCAGCAGACGGCTTAGTTCCCAATCCGCATGAACATCATATTCGAATTTCTGAGCTTGATTATTCGAGTGAGGGATACCGCTCGATTCCATCGAACCGACAAGTAATTTTTTTGTGATCGGCCGCAAACCATCCCAAATGGTTGCGACGCGTGCATCGAGACCTTTGATCATCATGTCAACAATTCCAGTTTGCTATCGCAATGCTGACTTGTCAAGCAAATTTGTTTTTGCCTGATGCTTTTATCGAGGTCGCTGCCATATTCCGCTCGACCTCGGCGAGGATCTCATCAACCTCAGCCTCATTCGCATCATCATTGACGACCGTCAATAGTGCGAACGGCGTACCGAAAAGCCGTCTCAGTTCCCACGTCTCAGAACCATCATGTCTCTTTCGCGAGAACCAAAGGCCGTCAAATGGTGCGGCAATTACCTGAACATCATCATCTGCTATCTCCGACACATCTGTGTCGATAGCCAAAACACGTCTAAGCCGCCAGCCGTTTCTGACATATTGCTCAATGATCGCCGCCGTATTTTCTGATGACATCTTTCTGCCTATTTATTGACCGGCGGAGGTGGAGGCGGCGGTCCTTGGTTTGGAACCATCGGCTTCACGTTTGCATCCATTCCGCTCGGCATATTTGACGGAGGACGCATTTCGATCTGATTATTACCGCTTAAATTTGCTGCTTCACGCTCACGTGTCGAGCGGCTTTTTCCGGGCGATTTGAATCTGCCGCCAAATTCGTCACCTATAGCAAGCCTCCACGCTCCGCCCTCATGGATGAAGGGAATATCGTGCCAGACGTTGTCCTTTGCATTCCAAACCTCGACAGCTCCCATTTTGCCGTCGATTCGTTCGTCACGCATCTCAGGCAAAGACGGAGAAAAGGTCGATGCGGTAAAGCCATTCTCCAATACCTTTTCGATTGGAGCTTTCTGCTGTTGTGATACAGATTCGGCGAATGACAGTGTGGTCAGTGTCATTTGGGCCTTTATCTGCTCTGTATCTTTTGATTTCACCGCAGCGTAGAGATTTTTATAAGCCTCGGTCGGTGTCGAACCGCCGCCCGGCCTGTATGCTTCTTCCGAATTGTCCGAACCGCCTCCGCAAGCAAAGACAATTGCCGTAAAGGCTGCGAGAATCGTTAAAAGGATTATTTTTTTCACCGGCTGTTTCTATCCGTTATGGTTAATGTAAAGGTTAAGTTATCCTGCAAGTATATGTAAGCGGTCGGAAAATGTAAATTTTCCGATCATGAACGCCTTTGTATGAAAGCACTCAGAGCATCTTCGGGAAAGGCTGCGGTCGAGAATATTCCTATTCCGAATATTCCCGGCGAAACACTTGTTCGTGTCATTTCCTCAGGCATTTGCAATACAGATCTTGAAATAATAAAAGGCTACGCGGCGTTTAGCGGCACACTCGGGCATGAGTTCGTCGGTGTTGTCGAAGATAGTTCAGATGATCCTGCTCTTGTCGGCTTGCGTGTCGTCGGTGAGATAAATGCAGGGTGTGGTTCGTGTCCGCTGTGCCTTGCGGGCGACCCGCGTCATTGCCCTACGCGTACAGTCCTCGGCATAAAAGGCCGTGACGGTTCACACGCCGAATATCTTTCCCTGCCCTCGCGAAATCTCATTCCCGTACCTGATAACGTTACGAATGATCAGGCTGTCTTTGCCGAACCGCTCGCTGCGGCAATTGGCATAACCGAACAGGTTGAAATAACGCCCGACACGCGTGTTGTAGTTATCGGTGATGGCAAATTGGGCCAGCTATGCGCAAGGGCTTTGGTATCGCTGACGAATCATGCATCCCTTGTCGGAAAACATTCATCAAAGCTTAAACTAGCCGAAGACCATGGCATTGAAACATTTACGGCAGAAAAGGCTGGACAACTGTCGGGACGCTTTGATGTCGTGGTCGAGGCAAGCGGTTCAGAGTCAGGTTTTGCCTCGGCTCTTGACCTCGTCAGGCCAAGAGGCAAGATCGTTTTGAAATCGACATTTCATGGCCGGCCATCGTGGGAAGCATGGCGGGTCGTCGTAGATGAGATAACTGTCGTCGGTTCCCGCTGTGGCCGCATCGGTCCGGCATTGGAGTATTTGGCTGAGGGCAAGATAAAGGTGGATGACCTGATAGAAGACAAGTTCAGTCTTGCAAATGCTTTGACTGCAATAGATAGAGCAGCTTCACGCGGAACGATGAAGGTCTTGCTCGGCATCGACAGTTAAATTTTCGTGTTCGTTTGTCAGATTTTGGTATAATCTCTGCCATACCAAAAAGCATTGTTGGGAGCAGCATTATGATCGTTGAAAAAAGACCTCTTTCAATATCGGCAAGGTTAGTTGGCTTGCCGTTCCTTGTTTTGACGTTTGCCTTTGGCATGATCGTTCCCATTTATGCCCAGGGTGTTTCGGATACGCAGGGTTTATCCGCTTCTCCAGAAAAACTTTCAGATGCTTTTGCAGAGATCGCCAAAAAGGTTGGCCCGGCAGTGGTCAGCATTGACGCCAAGAGCCGCGCACGCGAATCTGCCAGAGGCGAGGCCGCTCCGGACGATGCCGACGATCTTCTTGAATTTTTCAGACGCCAGATCCCGCGTCGCTCAGCAACCGCTATTGGAAGCGGCTTCATCGTTGACAAGACGGGCTATATACTAACAAACGCTCATGTTATAGAGGACGCCGCCAAGGTCACTGTCAGGCTTGATTCGGGTGAGGAACTTCAGGCAGAGATCATCGGATCTGATGATGAGACAGACATCGCAGTATTGAAGGTCAATGCAGGCCGGGATCTTCCTGCCGTGAAATTCGGCAATTCAGAAAATGCCCGCGTGGGTGATTGGGTCTTGGCGATAGGCTCGCCTTTTGGGCTGAACCGTACGGTCACGGCTGGGATCATCTCTCAGACTAAACGCGAAACGCCGTATGCCACTCCTTTCCAGAAATTTATCCAAACTGACGCAGCAATAAATCGCGGTAATTCCGGCGGGCCGCTTGTTAATTTGAACGGCGAGGTCATCGGCGTCAATTCACAGATAGCGACATCGACAGGCGATTATAACGGTGTCGGTTTTGCATTACCCTCTACCGAAGCAGAACAGGTATATAAACAGCTTTTGACAGATGGAAAGGTTCGCCGCGGATACCTCGGTGTTTTGCTTGATTCTGTAAAGGCTGAGTATGCAAAGGTCTATGAGATGGAGGATGAACGCGGAGCGATCGTCGTTGACGTAAGAGACAACGACGGGCCGGCAGCCGCCGCAGGACTAAAGGCCGGTGATGTCATTGTCGAGTTTGACGGACAACCTGTCATGAGTGCCCAAGACCTGATAGCCAGAGTTGCATCTACTCCGCCTGACCGTTCGGTCAATGTGAAATATCTTCGCGAGGTAGGAAAAGACATTGAACGCCGTTCTGTCTCGATGCGGCTTGGTGAAAGGCCGCTTGCGGGAAGAGGCGGTTCAAGAGACACGCCGTCACGTCTGCCTCTGGAAAGTAATAAACCGGACACGAGGCCTTTCGGCTTAACGCTTTCAAACATCACACCGGCACTTGCTACGTCGCTCAAGCTCGAGGGAAAGGGTGGTGTTGAAGTAAAGGAAATAAATCCTGAAAGTTTCATCGCGGACGTAAAGCTTTCAAGCGGGGCCGATGCCCTGCGGCAAGGCGATATCATCACGCGAGTAAACCGCAATCCCGTCACCGATCAGGCATCATTCGCTGCCATCGTAAGAGATCTGAAAAAAGGTGATGCGGTCGTAATGCACGTCCTAACGCCGATTCCCGGTAACCGCATCACTGAAATGAAAATAGTTCAATTTACCGTCCAGGATTGAGATCTAACCTATTTTTATCGTAACCCGTGAATGGAATTTATCTCCTTCACGGGTTACGATTATTGTACTGCTATTACTATCAGGAACATTTACAAAAATATGGCAAAAGCAAAAGAAGCAAAGACAAAAAAAGCATTAAAAACAGCTAAAACAAGTAAAAAGACCTATCACAATTATATAAACGGTGAATGGGTGAAAAGCTCGTCAGGCGAGTGGTTTGACAATGTAAACCCGGCGGACACAACAGATATAGTCGGGCGTTTTCCCAAGTCGAACGCTGACGATGTAAACGCGGCGGTTGCGGCGGCAAAGAATGCTGCTGACAAATGGCGCAGAACACCGGCACCGAAACGGGCCGAATTGCTGTTCACTCTGGCTGAGATCATCCGCGACAATAAGGACGCCTATACCCGCGACATGACCCGCGAAATGGGCAAGGTTTTGAAAGAAGCAGGCGGCGATGTTCAGGAAGCGATCGACTGCACATACTACACCGCAGGCGAGGGCCGTCGTTTGCATGGCTTTACGACACCTGCAGAAATGAAGAACAAATTCGCGATGTGCGTCCGCCAGCCGGTCGGTATCAGCGGTTTGATCACGCCGTTCAATTTTCCGATGGCGATACCGTCATGGAAGCTGATCCCGGCGTTGGTTTGCGGCAACACGGTCGTCATCAAATCGGGCGAGGACGTGCCGCTTTCGACCATCAATTTGGTTAAAGCGTGTGAGGCGGCAGGCATTCCGAAAGGCGTTGTGAACATCGTCAATGGTTTTGGCGATGCCGGTGCGGCATTGGTAGATCATAAAGACATCCGCCTTATTTCCTTTACGGGTTCGACAAACACCGGTCGTATTATTGCAGAAGCCTGTGCCCGCGACAATAAGCTGGTCAGCCTGGAAATGGGCGGCAAGAACGCAATCATCGTCATGGACGATGCCGATGTCGATAACGCTGTCGAAGGTGCATTGTGGGGAGCATTCGGTACCAGCGGCCAACGCTGTACGGCATCATCACGGCTTGTGGTTCACAAAAAGATCTATAAGCAATTTACCAAAAAGCTTGCCGAAAGAGCTTCTCAGCTCCGCGTCGGCAACGGCCTCGATGCCAAGACCGAGGTCGGTCCGGTCATCAACCAAAAGGCGATGGACAAGATCTTGAACTACATAGAGATCGGTAGGAATGAAGACAAGGCAACCGTTGCGTGCGGCGGAAACGCACTGACCAAAGGTGCATACAAGAACGGCTTTTTCATCGAACCGACCGTCTTTACGGACGTTGCACCGAACCATCGCATCGCACAGGAAGAGATATTTGGCCCGGTCACATCGGTCATTCCTTTTTCGACGCTTGATGAAGCGATCGACATCGTAAACGGTGTGAAGTACGGCCTGTCGTCAGCGATCTACACTCAAGACGTGAACAAGGCGTTCTACGCAATGCAGGAACTCTACACCGGCATCTGCTATGTGAATTCGGCAACCATCGGTGCGGAAGTTCATCTGCCTTTTGGCGGAACAAAAGGAACCGGAAACGGTCACCGCGAAGCAGGAACTCAGGTTCTCGACATCTTCAGCGAATGGAAATCTCTCTATGTCGATTACAGCGGCAAACTCCAAAAAGCCCAGATCGACGAAGTGGAGATATAAAAGGTCAGCAATGAGCAAATTCAAAGTAATGGTTGATGATAACTTCCATTACATGGATGAATCCGAAAGATATTGCGCAGGCGAGTTTGATACTTATCAGGAAGCTCTCGCCTGCGCAAAACGCATTGTTGATGAGTGCCTGCAAACAAGCATCGCACCAGGAAAAACGCCTGATGTTATCTACAGCGAATACACCGGTTTTGGCGAAGACCCCTTTATCATTGGTGACGGCATAGAAGAACACCCAAGATTTTCCGCATGGGAATATGCCAGGGTTCGCTGCAATGAGATGTATTCTGCATGACGAACACCGAAAGGCTACGAATAGAACAACATTCTTTTATTTAATAAAGACCTCTTTCAACTTTTGCTAATATCGGGGGCTTGAAACAAACCGTCTCAAGCTGCATTCACACCAAATATATATCCTACTAATGCTGAAGCCGCCATTGCGACGGTTCCCCAGAAAGCAATGCGCGTTACCGCAGGTCCTACGGGCGAACCGCCGGTCTTTGCGGACATGATGCCGAGCAGCACCAAGAAGACCAACGCGAAAACATATTGTGCCGGAACCATGTAGCCCAGCGGAGCAAAGATCGCGACAAATAACGGCAATAACGCTCCGGCCAGAAACGACCCGAATGATGCAGCCGCCGCCTGGAGCGGCCTTGCTTCCGAAACCTCGTTTATCCCAAGTTCGTCGCGTGCGTGAGCCTCCAGAGCGTTGTGTTTTGTCAACTGCGCTGCCACCTCACGTGCCAGCGTTTCATCCAGCCCTCGCTGCACATATATATCTGAAAGCTCTTTCAGCTCCAGGTCTGAAGATGTGAGCAAAGCTTCGCTTTCGCGTTTGAGGTCAGCCTGTTCGGCATCGCCCTGCGAACTGACAGAAACATATTCGCCCGCCGCCATCGACATCGCTCCGGCCGTCAGCCCTGCCAATGCAGCCAACACTATCGGCGAACGCGTGCTGCTCGCTGCGGCAACGCCGATCACGAGGCTGCTGGTCGATATTATGCCGTCATTGGCCCCGAGAACAGCTGCCCGCAGCCATCCTACTCTGTTAACGTAATGTTCTTTTCCCACTGTGACTTGCCTGCAACGTAACGCTAAATCTTTATCACATAATTGCGAAAAACAAAAAATCAAGTAATATTTCTTGGGATATATTCTGCCGCAAGCCCGAAAGCACCCTGACGATATATGCGACCGACCATTTTTACACTGCTCCTTGTTCTTATAACGTCGTTCATAGTTGCGCCGGCAAATGCGACCGCGAAAAACGATGCTGCCAAAGCCTGGGAACTTATGGAGAGCGAAGATACGGAACAGGTGTTTTGGCATCTCATCGAGATGTTTCGCAAAGGCGGAGCAGATATTCCTGACGATGGTCCGTGGAAACTTACCTTAGATGTCCAAGGGCATCTTGAGATCATAAATCAATATAGCAGCGGCAAAGTATCTATCCGGCTTTCAAGAATGATGAAGCCTGAAGAAACCGCAGAGTATTGGGAAAACTGGAGCAACGTTCTTGCAGCGGGTAACTTCGACCACAAGCAGTTCTTTCACAATGACCGCGAGCGACATCTTCTTGCCAACTTTAATGTACTCGTCCTTGCTTCGCATGAGATAGGACATTACCTTGACTATCGCTATAAGATGAGTGACCGTTCGTTCGGCGGCTTCGGAATCCTCCAAGATAATGATCCTTTGAATTGCACCGAGGCCTACGCGGACAGGTTTGCCACAGGAATGATAAGGTCTCTGTCCGCTGATGAACGGTTCAAAGCTTTGGTGCCAAGATATCTTGACCTGATAAAGGAATTTAATGATTCGATACCGGAACAAAATCGCTATTATTTCGACTCCGCAGATCTGGCCGGGCCGAGGTGCGGTGAAATAGACCTGATGGAAAACGGGCTAGAAGCGGACGGACGAACCGTCAACGCAAACTTTTTCCGGCAATACACCTCTGCCTATTTTAATCGTCATCAGGCATTCTTGTCCGATAAAGAACACGGAGACCTCAAGGCCGTACTCGAACGCGATCTGGTAAAACCTTTCCTCACCAGATCAGACCCGACAGAGACCAGATCTTTAGTAAGGACCACCAAAACACTTTCGGGATATCTAGGGGTCGAGTTTAAGATATTTCTTGGCGGCAGAGATCTTCGTGATCATATAAAATACCTGTCGCTAGACGAAGATGAAACTGTGACAAAGCCCGTCGAAAAAGTGGTCATAGACGATGTCCTATTCAATGAAAAAGGAGAACTGCGAAAGATCAGGATCACTTGGGAAACCCCGAAACCCCAAGGTGAACTTCACGCCCTTGTCTTTAAAGAATCTAAGTTTAATGTGACCTTATCCGACGAGGAAGATGCCGTTCTAGGTGAATTCAAAGCGGAGGTGCCTAAGGGACTTCGCAAAAACTACAATTTTTCTGACGCGGTTCTCTTGACGGATAACGAGCTTGTTCTCGTTATGACGCCATTCGATGTCGAGGAAAAATTTGATCACGTTTTAGTTCTCCATGCGACGCGAAAAAAAGGTAAATGGGCAACCAGATCTCTCCGATTCACGCTTCCCGGCCTCACCGACGCAGATGAGGTTGGTGCGGGATGGTTTGCAACAC
>JAHBSH010000101.1 GCA_019639215.1 Acidobacteriota bacterium | reverse complement strand
GATGTTCGCTTGAATCTTGGGGAGTAAATATGACTCCGAATAAACCCTAGCCTTTTACCTAACTTTTGAACGACATAAATTTTCCTTACATTCTGATGGGAATACAGCGCAGAATTCTGGTTTTGTCTATAAAAAACGATGATTAATTACAGAGAATTTCTTTTCATTATTTTGATCTGCGCAATCCTTGGCAATTGTAATTTGGGTTCGAGGATCCAGATTGAGGAGATCATACAAAATACGCGGGAAATTCGTATTGCCCAACTGGATTTTCGCCAGAACAATATGCGTTACGGATCGCTGAAAGAACTGGTTGGATCAGGCTTTCTTAACGACGATCTGGAAGATGGCAAAAATGCGGGGTATGTATTTGAGTTGATAAATGAGGAAGACAGATACCAACTGACCGTGTTTATGGATAATACGGACAGCCAAAGCATCAAGGAAGATCAAGAGCGGCTGTCGTTATATTTGGACGAAACGGGGATCATTAGAGCCAGTTTCGACCCAAAAGTTCTTGCAAATCCGAACAGTATGCCAATAAGTCCAAAATGATAGAATAAATAAAAAGCTGCCGCCGGTGTTATTGACTTGCTTTGCAAGGTTAAATGATAGATATTTTGTTCAAATTTCGCGTTTCCACGTCAGAGACCTAAATTTGTCACGGAAGGTGCGACACCGGTGAAAAATATCAGAACATTGACGCTGATCCTTGGGGCGATCAGCTTTATTATCGTTATTGGCGGGGCTGTTTATGAGCATCTTGCCATTGTTCCTGTTTGGACATCTGCGGTTCCGGCGTCGCTTTCGATGATGCAGGGTGAATATGCGATAACGCCAACACGTTTCTGGATGCCTATACATCCTGTGACATTGCTGTTGTTGATATTAGGATTGTTTGCGAACTGGCGAAGCGGCGCACGCAATTTTATCATTGTCGCTCTGGTCGGATATGTAATGGTGCTGCTGGTAACTTTTCTCTTTTTTGTGCCGGAATTGATGGCTCTGACACAAACTGCCTATTCGACGACTGTTGATGCCGACCTGACGCGCAGGGCTAAAAACTGGGAAGTATATAGCTTGATACGCCTTTGCTTTTTGATCCTGCTGGCGGTGGTCCTGTTATTTGGCGTGGCGAAGGTGTCAGAACAAAAGGCTTAAGGGAGTTCAAAGGTCAGAATGTCATACTTGTGATCACTTTGACTCTACTATTTCCCAGGCGCCGTCAGTTTTAAGCATTTTACTCATCAACGCCGCATGAACAGCGTGACCGCTTTTTTCGGCGGTTATTTTGCCAAGTATCGGCATACCGACAAGGGCAACGTCGCCTATGATGTCCAATATTTTGTGACGGACAAATTCATCATCAAAGCGGAGCGGGGTTTCGTTCAACATTCCATCTCCTGTCAGAACAATAGCGTTGTCCAGCGATCCGCCGAGTGCCAGATTCGCCTTGCGAAGCGTATCTATCTCATGAGTAAATCCAAAGGTTCGTGCTGAGGCTATTTCGCGCCCGTACGAACCATTATCAGCGACAAAATGAAATGTCTGCCGGTTGATAAAGGGATGTTTGAAGTCGATAACACAATCTATCTCAAATCTATCGGCGGGTTCTATCGACATTTTGCGGTCGTCCTGAACAAAGTCTACCTTTTGCAATACTTGCAGAAATCGTTTAGGAGCATCTTGTTCAACCTTGCCGGTGTTTAGTATCAGATCGTAAAAATTCTCGCTCGAACCATCGAGTATCGGAATTTCGATGTTATCCAGTTCAATAAAACAGTTGTCGATGCCCGCACCTCTAAGGGCGGAGAGTAAATGCTCGCAGGTTGAAAGCACCACGCCGCGCCGCACAAGTGTCGTCGCATAACTGCAATGCCCGACAAACTCTACGGAAGCCGGTATCTCAAAATTATCCAGATCTGTTCGTACAAATATGTAACCGGTATTTTCCGGGGCCGGTTTCAGCTTTAGATTTACATCTACACCAGTGTGCAGGCCGATGCCCGAGATCTGAATGGAGTTAGCAAGCGTCGTTTGGTTCATATCTATATAGATACTCATCAATTGCTATGCCTAAGTTCTATAACTCAAGAAACGCGTTATTTAATTGATCTTCAGTGATTTATGAGTTTTTTACCTGTATGATCTGTGGCTTTTCCGCAACATGGCTGTAGCTGAATTTACTATTAGCGATTTACAATTTACAATCTATACATCTTATGGCTATTCAGACTGCGGGACAGAAGACCGCAAAAGCAGTAAAACTAAAAATAGAGAATCAGGCATCCATCGATCTTCCTAAAGGAACAGAGGAGCACATCCAGAAGGTCTTTGATTGGCTGCCTATAGAGCATCTTCGCGGCTTGGAACGTGTGAAGGTGGTGGATTTTATAAATGATCCACGATTAAAAAACCTTGACGTTCCCATGAAAGGCGACCTGCCGGGGCTTTACCATCCAAAGGTTGGCAATCAAAACGCCTGGTTTGAGGTATCGGCCGGAGCATTACTTCAGCCGACAGAAGGGTTTGCAAAACGATGGATGGCGAAAACATCATTCAAACCTAACCTTGCAGGGCTTTTGTTCTCGCTCGTTGGACAGCATTATTACCTGACGCTTCGTCATTCTGTTAAAAAGCAGAACATGGAACCGCAGATACGCCAGTATGCTGAAAAGAACCTTCGTTCATGGAGTGAGGAGCAGAACAAACACAGTTTTAGGGCAAAGCTTTTCAAGCCGATTCGGCCATTGGTCGAACGCTGGGCAAAATGGCTCAACAAAAAAGCTTCGCAGAGAAAATAGAGGCTCAACGCTGACTTTTCAACACTATTAGAATATGAATTACTGGCTTGTAAAACAGGAACCCGACTCTTATTCGTTCGAGACGTTCCAGGGTGAAAAGAAAACGGACTGGACCGGTGTGAGGAATTACACAGCACGTAATAACCTGCGTGCGATGAAGAACGGAGATAAGGTGCTTTATTACCATTCGGGCGATGAACGATCCGTCGTCGGGCTGGCTAAGGTTACTAAAACAGCGTTTGCCGATCCGACGGCAGATGATGATACATGGTCAGCGGTTGAGCTCGAAGCGGGCAAGGCGGTAAAAAATCCGGTAACACTCTCCGCGATCAAAGCCAATCCAAAGCTTGCGAACATTGCTCTGATAAAACTATCGCGACTGTCTGTTGTACCACTGACAAAAGATGAATATGACGAGATCATAACGATGTCCAAATAGAAGATCCGAGTTCACTAACTATGAGAAAAGAAGCCGTCGCCTACTATCATGATCTGCTTGAAGATAAGGAACTTGCTCAAGAGTCCGCCCGCGTTCTGGATGAAGGCCTGGAAAGTGCAAGGCTTATCTTTGGCGGGCGCAGACTTTCGCCTTATCTGAGGCCTCATTTTATAACCTCGGCTGAATGGGAACGTACAAAACAGATCTGTCACACGATCTGGGGTACGCTGCAAAAGGTAAAGAATGCGGCTGTTGGGGATGACACATTTCTCGATGAGTTAGGTATAACCGAGATCGAAAAAGAACTGGTCAAGATAGATCCGAAATACAGTCAGGTATCTCCGACCGCAAGGTTGGACTCATTTCTTACCGACGATGCATATAGTTTTGTGGAACTAAATGGTGAAAGTCCCGCCGGCATTGCCTACGCCGATTCAGCGTCGGAGATATTTGAGCAGCTTCCCGTTATGAAAAAGTTTAGGGAACGCTATTCTTTCTCACGCCTCGAGGGACGTCCAAAAATGCTAAAGGTTCTTCTTGATTGCTACGAGGAGTTTCTCGGCCGTAAACCGGAAAAAGCTCCGGTCATTGCGATAGTCGATCTCAAGGATCTGCCTACTCAAAAGGAATTTGAGCTTTTCCGTGATTATTTTGAATACGCAGGCTATACGTCCGTTATCTGTTCGCCTGAGGAGCTGGAGTTTTTAGACGGCGAACTTTTCTACGACGGTGTAAAGATAGATATCGTTTATAAGAGGCTCTTGGTCAATGAATACCTGCCGATAATGGATGAATATCCGGCGTTGCTGAAAGCCTGTCAAGCAGGGTCAGTATGTATGGTCAATAGCTTTCGCGGTAAGCTAATACATAAAAAAGCGATTTTCTCTATCCTCACTAACGAAAGATATGCCTATTTATTTAGTGAAACGGAACTTGACGCCATTAAAGAGCACGTTCCGTGGACGCGTAAGTTTCGTAATGAGAAAACTATCAATGCCGGAAAAGAGATAGATCTGGTTGAATGGACGAGAGCAAATTCGTCAAAACTGGTACTTAAGCCTAACGATGATTACGGCGGACACGGTATCTATATCGGCTGGAATAGCGTTAATGGAGAATGGGATAAGGCAATAGAGACAGCTCTTGCAAGCGGGGACTATCTCGTGCAAGAGCGTGTCAGCACAGCGAAAGAAGATTTCCCGATGCTGTTTGATGAACATGGAAAGTGGGAGATGATTGAACAGCTCGTAGATCTTGATCCGTTGCTTTACAACGGTGTTGTCGGATCAGCTTTTACGAGACTTTCTTCATCCGAACTGGCAAATGTTTCGAGCGGCGGTGGTATGGTCCCGACCTTTATATTGGATCATGATTGATCGGATCTGTCAGATGATCAATACTTTGTGAGATACACATAAAGGGCTTGAATCAAAATACTATATATTTTCTTCAGACTCGTTTAGTATAATAGTGAAGTTCATTCGTCCCTGTTCGTTATTCACGGGACATCCCAAATAGCACGGATATCGTCTGTACACAGTTTATGTTTCCTCCTTTAAGGGCCTTTAAGAGGCTTTGTAATGTTGAGCAATGCTTTTGCTTGATTTCTTGATCTCGATCTGATGTCAGTTACGTCATTGTGTTATGTATAAATCATTTCCCGGAGGAATTTGCATGTTCCGTTTCGCTTCGTTAACAGTTTTTCTTTTTATCTTGTCATTGTTCGGTTCTGTTCACGCCCAACAGAGACAGTCTTTATTCCACTATAAAAAGACTCCATCGGCCGCGGATGCTAAATATTCCGGTGCGGCTGTAAAAGAGGCGGCTATATCGATAACTCCTTCGTCACTGGCTTCTGACGCGAAAGTATTCGAAATACCCTTATTTGACGGTAAGACCTATACATCCGTAAGAAGCGGGTTGGAAATGAGGTCTTCGGATGACTACACATGGAGAGGATTTATACAGGATAAAAATGACTCATTGGATGTGATACTTACATTCAAGTCGGGGTATGTTTTTGGCCTCATTTATTCGCCCGCAGGTGTTTATGAGATCTCGACCAGAGGTAATGAACAGATGATCATGGAGATCGACCAATCACGTTATCCGTCATGCGGAGGCGAGGTCGCTCCGATGTCCGTAAGAGACTCTTCACTTTCCGCAAGAACAGATTCACTCTTGCTTGGCGGCGTTATGCAGGATTCCGGCGACCGAATAGATGTTCTGATGCTTTATACACCGGCCACCAGAACTATATTGGGTGGGCATACACAGGCCGTCGCATTTGCTCAAGCTGCTATCGATTCAGCAAACACGACCTACGTGAACAGCGGTATTCGTATGCGAGTTCGAATGGTTCATGCTGAGGAAATAAACTTCGTAGAAACAGCAAGTTCCAGTGCCGACCTCGGTACGCTCAGGGCAAATACGGCGATTCAGACCCTTCGCAATACGCATCAGGCAGATCTCGTTGCCATGATCGGTGAAATGACCGATAACTGCGGTATTGCATATTTGCTCACCAATCAGGCTCATGTTACTTCGGGCTATTCATATACCGCACGTAGCTGCTCAATCGGCAATCTCTCGTTTGCTCACGAACTGGGTCATAATATGGGAAGTGCCCATAATCCTGAGAATAGCAGCAACGCGCCGTGGTTTCCTTACAGTTATGGTCATTATGTGGACGGCGTATTTAGGACGGTGATGTCTTATGTTAACCCCTGTGCAAGTGGTTGTACTCGACGGCCGATCTTTTCCAGTCCGGCAATAACGTTCAATAACTTTCCTGCCGGTGTAGACACTGCTCGGGATAATGTCCGTTCCATCAATAACACGGCTGATATTCTAGCTAATTTTCGTTATAGCGGAAGCAGCATCACACTTACAAATTTCAACAGCGGAGATATGCTGCCGCGTGGGATAACACGCCAAATTCAATGGTCGTCCAATAATTTGGGAGGCAATGTTCGTATTGAATATTCGAGAGATGAAGGTACAAATTGGACGATCCTTCATGCTTCCACCGCGAACAGCGGATCCGCTCCCATTACTCTTTGGGGGCCTGCTACAAAGCGAGGGCGTATCCGTATAACAAGTTTGGATCTACCGTTCGTAAGTGATTCAAGCGTTGCAAATATCGCCATCCGGTAGCAATATTTACACATGAACGAAGACAGGAAAGCTTCGAGGCTGGAGATACTCTCCGAAGAGTTTCGCTCTCTCGAAGAAAAACTAAAACTTGGTGGCGGCCCGGAAAGGATAGAAAAGCTGCATAAACAAGGAAAGATGACCGCGCGTGAGCGCATTGCGGTTCTTCTTGACGCGGATTCTTATTCTCAAGAGATCGGTTTGCTGGTAGCCTATGATGAATATGACGGGTCAGCTCCTGCGGCGGCTGTCGTAACGGTTGTAGGGAATATACATGGCCGTGAATGTGTGGTGGTTGCAAATGACGCTACCATAAAAGCCGGAGCTTGGTATCCGGAAACGATCAAAAAGATATTGCGAGCACAAGAGATAGCGATGCGAAATCGTGTTCCTATTATCTACCTTGTTGACTCGGCAGGTGTAAATCTTCCGTATCAGGGCGGCGTTTTTCCCGGACAATACGGGGCTGCCCGTATCTTTTATTACAACTCAATAATGCGGCGTTACCTAAAGGTTCCGCAGATCTCGGCTGTGATGGGGATGTGTGTTGCGGGTGGTGCATATTTGCCGGCTCTTTCTGACGTTATTCTGATGGTTGAGGGAACGTCGTTCATGGGACTTGGCGGAGCAAACTTGGTAAAAGGAGCAACCGGCCAGACCATTGATAACGAAACACTTGGTGGAGCTTTCACTCACAATGCTATTTCAGGTGTGGCACATTACCGAACGAAAGACGACACAGAGTGCTTAAAGAAGATCCGTGAACTAGTCAGCGAACTGCCGGAAAAAGAACCGACAAGAGTTTCGATCACCGAGCCGAAAGATCCCGCGTTGCCTATCTCAGAACTTTATACAATTCTTCCTGCAGACCATCGGGCGCCGTACGATATGCATGCCGCTCTGTCTACATTTTTGGATGAAGGCGGTATTGATGAATTTCAGGCTGACTTTGCTCCTGAGATGATCTGCGGCACGGCCCGAATCGGCGGCATTTTGGTTGGTGTGATCGCAAACTCGCGTGGCATGGCGAAGGGGCAACCCGGCACGCCTCCGCGTTTTGGCGGCATTGTTTATACAGAATCCGCAGAAAAAACCGCATATTTCATAGATAATTGTGAGCGTCATGGAACGCCGCTGCTCTTCGTTCAAGATGTATCAGGGTTTATGGTCGGAGCAGATGCCGAACATAGCGGCATCATTCGTGCCGGAGCCAGATTTGTAGAAGCAATGGCAACCGCCACAGTTCCAAAGCTAGTGCTGACAATCAATCACGCTTCTGGAGCAGGCTATTACGCAATGGCAGGCCAGGGCTTTGATCCTGACTTTATTTTCACTCTGCCGACCGGTCGTATGGGAGTTATGGAAGGTGACAGCGCGGCGGTCGCGATGTTTGGAACTCAGATCGAACGTCTAAAAAAAGAAGGTAAAGAACCAGACGAAGCGATGCTTGCCGAAATGCAAAAGGTTCGTGACACTTACGACAGGGAACTTGATGCTAAACACGCCGCCGCCCGCGGATTGGTCGATGCCATTATCACCGCTGATGGTACGCGTGATGCATTGATACTTGCACTAAAGACCTGCCTGAATACTTCAGAGCCACATATAGGAGCATTCGTTCTGCCGCCTTTATAAGCGTTCAACAAATGCATTAGTAGTTAGGCGGACGACAGGATGCCATCGACTTGATCTTATCGACCACCGGATTTGCTACCCAAAACGATAAAATTCTGAAAGGCGGAACGAAGATGATCGAGTCGCCAAATTCTGTGGTGCGGCGAAAGTGGATCGTGATCCAATATGGCTGCATCCAGCGCATTTCTGTGACGTCATAAATATCGCGGAGCCGAACGGCTATCGTCTTTTTATAGTCCGAAACGATCAAAAGATCGCCTTCTATAGAGACCTTTTTTATCTTGTAAGAGAGCCAGATCGTCATTGCCATACCGCCGGCAAATGTGATCAATAAGATCAGCATCGCAAACGGCGGAAAACGCTGTAAGGTTCCGGCGTGCAAAAAACGGATCATGACGATGATCGCAACTAGCGATATGAATGGGCTTAAGAATTTGTGAAAGAAGGTTATCGAACTGGAGAGACGTATTTTTTGCATAAGACAAGCGCAGTTAGCCGCTTAAATATTATACCTGTAAATATGGCATTCGTCGGAAACCTATTATTCGGTCAAGCTGTCTGCGCCTGTGAGTATTTGGTAATCCTTTATAGCAGTTTCTATTACCAAACAAGCTCTTTCTTTTCCGTATGAATAAGCGATCTCACAGATACTGGCCTCTTCAGGCAGATTTTTATATGTAAGAAAATAGTGCTTTATGCGATCGACTATTCCGGGCGGCAGGTGTTCCAATTCTGTGTATTGTTCAAAAACCTTGTCGCCTTTCAAAACAGCGATGATCTTGTCATCTGCCTCATGGTCATCTATTAGACACAAACCGCCAATGGGCCAGGCTTTTAGGATAATGTCGCCGCGTGGAATGTGGTGTTCAGACAAAACAAGTATATCGAGCGGGTCGCCGTCTCCGCCTGTGATGGTCATACTTGTTCGGTCGCGAGCCAGTTCGGCGATGCCTTCAGCACAATAGGTTTGAGGAATGAAACCATAGTTTGCCGGAACAACATTGGAATATTGCTGCGGCCTGTCTATTTTCAAGTAGCCGGTTTCTTTATCAACTTCATATTTGACCGTATCGCTCGGGACGATCTCTATGAAAACCGTTACCTCATCGGGTGCTTTATCACCTATCGGAACACCGTGCCAAGGATGAGCTTTGTTTGTTCTGAACATAAACCGTATTATTTAGCGTAAAATGGGAAATGTCTAATTTTGTCGATACAGAAAAACGCGGTTCACTCGTGATAATTCGCATGAACCGCGCGGATGAGCGCAATCGTCTGTCGCGTGAGATGATCGATTGCCTAAGATCAGAGTTAGGGAAAGTATCGGTCGCAAATGATGTATCCCATGTAATGATCACGGGAACGGACAATGTGTTTTCTTCCGGCGCGGACATACGTTTGATAAATGCGATGCTTGACGAAGGTTCAGCTAATGATTTTGCGGAGCTCGGGCGTTCACTGATCGAATCGGTCGTTTCGTTGGATAAGGTCACTGTGGCCGCGATAAATGGACTGTGTTTCGGCGGCGGCCTTGACCTGGCGTTGGCTTGTGACCGGCGAATAGCCGCGCCTAACGCAACTTTCTGCCATCCTGGTGTGAATCGCGGATTTATTACTCCTTGGGGCGGAACACAAAGGCTTTCGCGTCTTGTCGGTGAAGCGGCAGCACTGGAAATGCTGCTGACCGGAGAGCCGGTCGATGCGGAAAAAGCTTCGCGGATCGGGTTGATCGACGCAATAATTCATGAACCGTTTGAAGATGCGCTACAATCTATGAAGGCCTAATATCTCAAATAAATGATCCCATGATAAAGAAGATGTCTTGAAATGTTGAAGGTTAAGGTTTTCCACATTTTTCTGTTTATTCCAATTTTGGCTCTGGCCGTGACGGCAAATGTTTATGTTTCACACGACGGGCATAAATTTGCGGTCGAACTTAAACCACAAAAAGACAGGATAATGATAGGCGAACCTATCTATATGGATTTTGAGCTGACAAATCTTTCCAATGTCGATCTGGTTATGATGTTCGGTGGTGATACCCGAAATGAGTACAGTCGGCCTGACGGATTTAACGTCAAAGTACTTAATGCCAATGGGCAGATACTTGCAAGGCCTAAACTCGCTACATTAGGCGGCCTTGTCTTGCTGGCAAAATGTCCTGTTCGCGACAGTTATAGATACAGGCTGTATTTACCGCACTGGGCAAATATTGATAAAACAGGCGGTTATGAGATCAGTATAGGAAGAGATCTGGTAATAAAAAGATCAGCTGATAAGAGCGACAATGTATCATCTTTTCTGCGGAG
>JAHBSH010000100.1 GCA_019639215.1 Acidobacteriota bacterium | reverse complement strand
TCGAAATATCGCGGATCATCAAAAACGTCATATTCGGGCAACAGGGTTTTATCGACAAAACCGACAAGTTTGCCGTTGCTTATGACCGCCGCCGAATTGAAAAGCCTTTTGCCGTCGCGTTCGGTGTTCGGGCGTATTGTCCCAACAATAGCAGTTATGCCTTCGGTTTCCGGGATGACCTTTTCCAGCGGCTCCAGCGAACTGTTGATGATGTCGGCGTCCTGAAACCAATCGAGCGATGTGTAACCGTGTATCGCAACCTCAGGAAACACGACCAGATCAGAACCATCCGCCTTTGCCTTGCGAAGAGCCTCAACGATCTTTCTGACATTGCCGTCAATATCGCCGTTGGTCGTGTTTATTTGAGCAATGGTTACTTTCATTTATTTGACAGTCCCAAGCTGTTCGCTGACAGTCGTTTCCATTTGTTTAATGATTGCTTTAGCTCCGCCTTTAAATACGCCGATTATCTTACCGTCACGCAAAACAAAAACCTGAGGAATACCGTCGAAATTAGAGACCTCTAACAGTTGGTTAACAAGTTCTTCTTCGGCCCAACCAACCTCAAATTCTATTTTGTGTTTTCTTAAATAGCCAGGTAATTCTTTCTGTAGATCTTCATGATCATCTACAGCCACATAGAAAATTCTAAGTTCATTTTCAGGATGATCTTTACGGAGTTTGTTAAGGCTCGGTACGTATTCGAGAACGGGCGTGGACCAAGTCGCTCCCAAAAGCAGTATGACGTTCTTTTGCGGTATTTCAGAAAGTTTTATCTTCTGCTTGCCGACAAGTTCTATATTTGCCGTTAATATTGAGTCAGGAACTCGAGGTCGATAACCATTAACACCTATCTCTTTTCTTCTAAAAGAGATCAAACCTGATCTTCCTTTTCCAAGACCCTTGAGAACTTTCTCAAGATCAGACTCCCATGCGAAATGAAAACCAGGAGCCCTCATATTCGCTTTCAATCCGGAAATATCTGGTTTTACTTCCAAAGTCTTTTCAATGATAGAGCTGATTCGTTCTTTGTCCTGCTCAGTCTGTATAAGCCCTTTTACCTTTACAGAATCCTTTGTAATGACTACTTGAATCGCAGATTCATTATCCTGCCCGGTAACGGAGCCATATACAAAAAGGATCGTAAATAATGCTGTCAGATGTGAGAGCGTTTTCATTGGAGCCTCTCTGATTGGCTTCGTTTCACCATCGTCAGGCGGTTGCCGCGTTCGTTGTAGGCGACCTCGTCCATTATGTTGTAGATAAAGAGGACGCCGCGGCCTGAGGTTTTGAAGAGATTTTGAGGGTCAAGCGGATCGGGTATGGAATTTACGTCAAAACCTTCGCCTTCGTCCTCTATGGTAAAACGGGCTTCTTTTTTTGAGATCTCAGCAACGATGCGTACCAGCTTTCGCGAATCGTATTTATTACCGTGTTTTACGGCATTCACAAATGCTTCGTCTAGAGCGGTAAAAAGATTGGTCTGTTCCGGGTCAACGGCTCCGAGTTTTTCTACGCGTTTTAAGAGGTATTCCAAAACAATATGCATCAGAGAGATAGCGCTAGGCAGCTCAAATTCAATGCTCTCGCGCATCTCCTTTACCGTTTCATAGGTATCAACATAGCGGATCTTATAGTCCAGTGTCGTCGCAACAAGGTTCTTCAGTTCGTCTTCGTTAAAATCATCACGACGGTAATTGGCAGCACATATCTTGAAAGCCTTGAGCGATTCATGATCCGTCACAGTCTCTACATGAGGTAAACACACAGGTGCATCTTTTTCATCCAAAAGCTCAGTACGGTTATCAATGTTCAGGTCGGTAATAACAACATCGTACGTCTCCATTCCGTCCAGAGCCAATGCCTCTTTACGTGTTTCAACCACTGTCACCTCATGCCCGACCTTGGTAAATACCTCGTCGAGCGACGTGGCAAGGTCATCATGGTCGTCAATTATGAGGATCCGTCTCTGCATAACACTCTTATTAGCTATATATTTAGAACGAAATTTTATTAGCTGTTGTTGCAAATGATACCCTAACTTGTTACTTATTTTCTATCCGTGTCCGAGCAAATTCATAAAGCCTTTACCTACGCCGCATTGGACAAATACACTTTTGGCCAGAGAATGACCATTCGGCTTGCCTCATGGGTCTTCTATTGGGGCATCAGGGTGATCTGTTCGACCGTAAGATTTGATTCGCAGGGACTTGAGCATTTTGACGACATCAGGGCTTCGGGAAAACTGCCGGTTTATGCCTTTTGGCACGACCGCATTATCGGAAGCGCCTATTATTTTCGCGATCGCGGGATCGTCGTCCTTACTTCTCAAAGCTATGACAGCGAATACACTTCGCGGTGCATTCAGCGCCTGGGTTTCGGCGTTGTCCGCGGTTCATCGACACGCGGCGGCGTTCAGGCCCTTGTCGGTATGATACGCCTGATGCGCGAAGGTTTTGAAATGGCTTTCACCGTTGACGGCCCAAAAGGCCCGCGTTATGAGGCGAAGCCCGGCCCTGTTCTGCTTGCAAAAAAATCGGGGAACCCGATGGCTCCTTTCATTGTCGAATTCAAAGACAGCTGGAAGCTGAAAAGCTGGGACAAGCTGCAAATTCCAAAACCTTTTACTAAGGGTATGGTCATGGCTACAGAACCGATCCCGGTTGCATCAGATCTGGATGACGATCAGCTGGAAGATAAGAGGATCGAGCTTCAAAAAGCTTTGGACAATCTAGTAGAGCAGGCCGAGAAATGGCGGCAAGCCCAGGACTAAGCACGCGTCATGCCCGCATCATCTTCAGTGGAATAAACCGCAGCAAACATAACAATAAAAGCGATCCAAACAAGGTCAGCAAGCAGCAAATGCCCAAGCTGCATCACTATCGGGGCAAGCATTAAAAGCGTTGCGGCACCGAAAACGACCTGAAAGATGATCAGGATCGAAAGCGCATTCGACCATCTGACAACAGCCGCGTTGCCTTCGGCAAATTTACGAACCCATCCGGCGATGAATATAAGAAAGACCGACAACAATACAGAAAGAATGGGATGAATTATTCTAAGCCGCAGCAAAATATGAGAATCGGGGTCAAAGTCTTTTGCTATGCCCTCGGCGATCGTATCCGACGGAAAAAGCATATTCGTCAGAGCTGCCATCGAACCGCTGATGCCCGTAATGAATATTGCCGCAACGCCGAGGATCAACAGCCATCTGAGCTTTCCGCTGTTTACTTTTACATACTCTCTGCCGCCGGCGTACCACGCTGTCAGCGTCAGGAACCCAACAAGAATGAACGTATTTATCAGGTGGCCTGCCGTCCAATATGGCCTTGTTGGCGTCCAATTTCCCGCAGTGTTTCCCGTTAAGACCAACCCGCCGCCGATAGCTCCTTCGATAATGATAAAGATCAGCGAAAGAACCGATAGCTTTCTTACAATACTTCCCTTTTTGAATGCCTGAAATGCCCAGATCACCAGAACGATGACAACTATGCCTGCCAAAGCCGTCGTTATCCGGTGCGAAAACTCGATCACCGTTTTCAGTTCGGGTGCGGAAGGTATCGCTTCGCCCTGACATGTCAGCCAATGCTGGCCGCAGCCGTCGCCCGAATGTGATGCCCGCAGAAAAACGCCCCACAAGATCACGATGACGTTATAGACAACGGTAAAGACAGCGTATCGGTAAAATGCTTTTCCGCCCGATGATATTTGTTTCTCAAGCTTTTCGCTCATCTCTTGCCGTTGGCCTCTGTTGCATTGCTAGAATATATTAAAGAATATCACCTGTAAGGCAGGCTTAAAAACGCACGCATATTAGCCGCTCTTTCATATTGGGTGAATGTTTTTTCTAATGTTACCTGCGGTACGCTTTGATGAAGAATGAACGCATCGACATCCTGATGGTCAACAGAGGCCTTGCCGAATCGCGCACCAAAGCTCAGGCTTTGATAATGTCCGGCGTTGTCCTGGCTGATGAAAAACGGGTAGATAAACCGTCACAAACGTTTTCGCCGGAAGCCGTTATCAGAATAAAGGGTGAAACCGCGGCGTCACGCTATGTCGGACGCGGCGGACTAAAGCTCGAACACGCTCTCGATCATTTTGGCATCGATCCGTCAGGAATGAACTGTTTAGACATCGGTGCGTCGACCGGCGGCTTTACCGACTGCCTGCTCCAACACGGAGCATCACGTGTGGTCGCTATCGATTCAGGGACAAACCAGCTTGACTGGAAATTGCGAAACGACCCGCGCGTCGACGTTCACGAACAGACTAACGCACGTGATCTTAAGCCGGACGATCCGCCTTCGCCTTTTGACCTGATAGTAATGGACGTTTCTTTTATATCGGTAACCAAGATCATCCCCACCCTGATAGCTTTGCTCAAAGACGAAGGGAAACTTGTCATTCTTATCAAGCCGCAATTTGAAGTAGGTAAAGGCGAGGTCGGCAAAGGCGGCATTGTCCGCGAACCTGAAAAACATACAAGGGTGATAGATGATGTCAATTCATTCGCCAACGGGCTGGGGCTTGTTTGTCTGGGTGTGATCGATTCGCCGATATTAGGACAAAAAGGAAATAAGGAGTTTCTTGCCGCTTATGAAAAGCAAAACTCCTGAAGACAACTCGCCGAAGGAGTTCCTTGAAGGCGTTCATTATTATTTCGAGAACGGCCTGATGGTTTTGACCGCAAGGTTTCTGAGCGAAAGGGGTTACTGTTGCGGGAACATCTGCCGCCATTGTCCTTATCCGAAAGAAATACAAGATCAAAGAAGAAAATCCTCGATCTCATTGCTAAAAGATCCGGGATCTGAAGACTCTTCTGATATTGGTTCGAAATGATCCTCGATATCTTCCTCTGTTTCTACAACGATCTCCGCCACGTCTGTATAAACATCTGACACCACGTCTTCTTCGTTATATGTGTAAGCAGGAACGAAGTTCTTTCGGGCGGACGGCCGCTCTGTGGCCGCGAACCATTCAAGGGCTGATTCGACGGCAGAAATTGCTGCTCTTTCTTCCGGCCATGCGATCGAATAATAGATCGACCGTCCGTCACGCCGCGTTTTTACGAGTCCTGCTTGCCTTAGGTAGGCAAGGTGCCTTGAAACCTTCGGCTGGCTTTCGCCGATATTATCTGAAAGCGACATAACACCCGCTTCACCGTGACGCATAAGATAGAGCAGCCGAAGCCGTGTCTTATCGGCAAGTGCCGCATAGAACATCTCCATACTTTTTAACACGTCATCAGGCATCATGTGCGTAACCATACCACAAAGACGGCAAAAAGTCTTGCATTATATATGGTAATACGTATGTTTAGGTGATTATACATCTGCTATTCCATATATATTAAACAACACCAAATATACAGCAAACCTGAGGACAAGATAAAACATGATTCGATATATACGCATAGCCATATATATTAGTGAAATAAAAGGAGGCAAAGCTTTCACCTTGCCTCTTCTAACAAACGTCTCATTGCCCGGGAAGGGTTTTAGACGTCGTTATTCTCACCTTTTGATTTACTCATTCCTGTTCCTGCCTCTGCTTGCGGCAGAGGAGCTCCGACCGCATCAGATTTCGACAGGTCAGATGATGGCTCTTCTATCGGCCCTGCGTCTGCAACTATCATCTTGCCCGATTGTTTTGTGAATATAAGGACGTTCTTTTCCTCGTCCAGATCGACCATGACGAAATCGCCCGTTTCCACCTGCTGCGTCGCAACAAGATTTGACAGAGGATACACTAAGAACCGCTCTATTGAACGTTTCAGATGACGTGCTCCGTATTTCAGATCAATGCCTTCCATCAGCAAAAATTCTTTTGCCCCTTCCGTGCATTCAAATATGAATTTCGTTCCTGCGGAATCAGTTATTCTCTGCTGAACGTCATTAAGCTCAATGTCCAGGATCCTTCGCAGATGATGCTCTTTCAGGCTTCGGAACACGACTACCTTATCGATACGGTTCATGAACTCCGGCGAGAATTTACGCTTTGCAGCCTCTAGCGCCGTCCGATAGATCTTTGTATCAATCTCAGTGTCCTCACGCGGTTTGTCCGACTTGGTCGGAGCAAACCCAATGCCGCCGGAGATCATATCAGACATCTCTCTGGCTCCGAGATTGGAGGTCATTATCACTATCGCTTTAGAAAAATCTACGCGGCGATTGTCACCAAGGGTCAGTGTCGCCTTGTCCAAAATGCCTAGAAGCAGCTGCCATAACGAATCTGATGCCTTTTCGATCTCATCAAAAAGAACAAATGTAAGCTTGGTATCGTCCGTATGTGCCTTGTCCAGATTTTCCTGTGTCAGCATCGGCGAAGTTTCGCGATGGCCCAGATATCCCGGAGGCGATCCGATAAGTTTTGCTATCTCGTGCGAGTGTTGAAATTCGGCACAGTCTATCTTGACCACAGCATGTGGTTCACCAAAAAGCACTTCTGACGCAGCTTCAACAACCCTTGTCTTTCCCGAACCGGTGGGGCCGAGAAACAACATCGTCCCGATAGGCCGTGAAGGATTATTCATCCCTGCCAGATATATCTGAAACAGCCCGCTCATACGGCGAACAGCTCTTTCCTGCCCGACGATGCGTTGCGACAGTTTATCCTCAAACTCGGCCGCTCTCGGACTCTTGCGGTCCGGGTCAAGCAGGATTACTTTATCCGTCGGTGACTTCTTTTTTGCTGCTTCGTTTTTCATTGTCGGTTAACTCCTTGCCCCCGCCGCCGAGTGCCATTTTGCCCAGTGATCGTCAGAAATATTATAACTGCTCAGGTGAACATTTCCGAAGTTCGGCCCGAATAGCGCCTGATGACGCATAACGAACCTTTCCTGAATAAATGATGAAATCAAAATAACAATCGTTGGCTGGTTCTGAAAATTCATTGGCCGTTATCGGCAGGAACGGCATTTCATCCAGCATAATTATTTACATACAATCATCATTTTTTCAAGGGAAAATTCTGGAAACCTCGCCTCATTATAACTTAATGCCGGGATCAGCCTAACCGACCGCCGGGCATTTTCACCGGGCCATCTGCAGACCCATCATAAAAAGATAAGCCGCCATTACCAAAAATAATGACGGCAAACCTATGGTCAATTTTGCTTAGGGTCAGTCGTAATATTCCAGCCCCAGATGTGTGATAAGATCCTCGCCCTGCATATGCCGCAGCGTGTTCTTAAGTTTCATCAGCTGAATGAAAATATCGTGTTCAGGATACAGTCCCGGAGCGGTCTGCGGTGCCTTGAAATAGAATGACAGCCATTCCTGAATGCCTTTCATATTGGCACGCTGTGCCAGATCCATGAACAATGCCAGGTCAAGAACCAACGGAGCCGCAAGGATAGAATCGCGGCAGAGAAAATCTATTTTTATCTGCATCTTATACCCGAGCCAGCCAAAGATGTCGATATTGTCCCAGCCTTCTTTATTATCGCCGCGCGGCGGGTAGTAGTTTATCCTGACGACGTGCGAGAAGTCTTTATAAAGATCCGGGTAAACATCCGGCTGAAGTATGTGTTCCAACACTGAAAGCTTTGATTCTTCCTTTGTCTTGAAGTTTTCAGGGTCGTCCAAAACCTCGCCGTCGCGATTGCCCAGAATATTGGTCGAATACCAGCCTTCAAGTCCGAGCATTCTTGTTTTCAGGCCCGGAGCAAGAATGGTTTTCATCAAGGTCTGGCCGGTTTTGAAATCTTTGCCGCATATCGGCACCATCTTGTCCTCGGCAAGTTTTGTAAGTGCCGGGATGTCAGCCGTTAGATTTGGAGCGCCGTTTGCGAACGGAACACCGGACATGATTGCCGCATAGGCATAGATCATCGAAGGCGAAATTGCCGGATCGCTGTCATAAAGCCCTTTTTCAAAAGCCTCGAGTGTACGGTGAACGTCCGATTCTTCCAGATATATCTCTGTCGAAGCTGCCCAAACGATAACGAGACGGTCACAGCCATTTTCTGCTTTGAAATTAGCTATGTCCGCCATGACCTGTTCGGCAAGTTCCATCTTGTTCTTGCCTGTCTTTACGTTCTCGCCATGAAGGCGTTTTACGTAATTTTGTTCAAAAACGGCTGGCATCGGCTTAAGTGATGCCATCTGCTCAGAAAGTTGATTCAGCAGATCTTTTTCCAAAACGCCTGCATTCATTGCGGCGTCATAGGCATTGTCAGTAAAAATATCCCAAGCTCCAAAGACAATGTCGTCCAAAGACGCAAGCGGAACAAAATCCTTTATCTTTGGACTGCGTCCGTCGGTCCTTTTTCCTAACCTTATGGTTCCCATCTGGGTCAGGCTGCCTATCGGCTGTGATATACCACGTTTTATTGCCTCAATACCGGCTACGAAAGTCGTACTGACCGCACCCAGTCCTACAAGCAGGACGCCGAGCTTACCATCGGCGGGAGCCACCGAAACACCTTTTTCTATCATTAATATCCTCCGAAAAATGCAAATAAATCATAGCTTTACAGCACGTTATTGGCAAACACGCCCGCATTATGAGAGTGAATCAGGTTAGATCGGTCTAAATGATCAAGTCTCTATTTCAGTTCTGATGTCATATATCTGAAAACTTTTTCGCTTTAGACAGCCAATACCTTTGTCGATTCTTCGATACTTACATTTTGAATTACACAAGAGCGTAATAGATAGGAGACAGCAGATGCAGAATTTACACCCCAAGCTAAAAAAAACACACAGTAAAGCGAGAGATAGTTTTTCCTATGTGGTCTTAACAGTTTCCGTAATGGTTATGATCGCCCTAGTGATCTTTGGCGGTTCTTTCAAAAACATCGTTTCCGCATCGAGCCAACTTGCCCCGGGTGACTTGGACATGACATTTGGGGGAACAGGCATAGTTACCCTTGATATCGGAACAGGTACCACTGCAGATCAGGCAAATGGTGTTGCGGTGCAGCCTGACGGAAAGGTCGTTATCGCCGGTGCCGCCTCAAACGGTAGTAATCTCGATTACGTTGTGATCCGCTACAACGTGGACGGATCGCTTGATACAACGTTTGCGGCCGGCGGCATTGGAACTTATGCGATAGATGCTCGCGATGATTGGGCCAACGCCGTACATCTGCTGGATGATGGGAAAATGCTTGTCCTGGGAAATTATCGTTTCGGCACATCGAGCAGCAATGTCACCGGAATTCTCAAGCTGAATGCCGATGGTACGAGAGATACCACGTGGGGAACAAATGGACTCGCAACGATCTTTCGCATCAACAACGTCCGTGGGCTAAGCATTTTACCCGACGGCAAGATGATGGTCGGAGGCACCGGACCTGATCCTTCACTCCATTCCAGAATGACCATTTACCGATTGAACGCTAACGGTTCGATCGACAATTCTTGGGGTTCGGGTTCTAACGGCGGGGAAGTTCAATTGTTCTTCCCAGGTCAAACCGATGACTTCGGCTGGGATTTTAAGGTTCAGTCTGACGGAAAAGCTGTGATCGCGGGCAGTAGCCAAACCGGCAATACTCCTCGTTTCTCAATGGCTCGAATCAACGTCGACGGCTCGATGGATACCACATTCAGCGAAGACGGCTATATGCGTATTGAAAGTACGATCGGTGCAATAAATTCTTTTGCTATATTGCCGGACGGAAAGTTCATTGCGGGCGGTGCAAACGCAAATGATTACTACTTTGCAAAAATAAATTCTGACGGAACACTCGATACTTCTTTCGGTGCGAATGGTCTTTTCGGTGTAAACATCAACGGTGGCGACCTTTTGCAAAAAGTTATCTTGATGCCGGATGGCAAGATAATCGGAGCCGGAAGATCTGCCGGATCGACCGTTTTTTCAATGGCAAGAATAAACCCGGAAGGTACGCTCGACACAACATTTTCCGGAGACGGTAAGCTAGAGATCAGCCTTTCGGCATCAAATGACATTGCTTTCGATGCCGCTCGTGACCCACAAGAACGTATAGTGATCGTCGGCCGCTCAGGTACTATTATCGGAGCGACGAGGGTATTGACGACTGACGGCATACCTACCCCGACGCCGACTCCGACACCGAGTCCGACACCAACGCCAAGTCCGACAGCGACGCCGACACCAAGTCCGACGCCGACTCCCACACCGAGCCCGACGCCGACTCCGACACCGAGTCCAACGCCAAGTCCGACAGCGACTCCGACCCCAAGTCCGACGCCGACCCCTGCGAGAGCAGACTTTGACGGAGACGGAAGGACGGATATATCGGTGTTCCGACAGAGCAACGGTATATGGTATCAGCAGAGATCGACGGAAGGATTCACGGGATATGCGTGGGGACTTTCGACGGACGTTCTGGTTCCGGGCGACTATGACGGAGACGGACGTGCGGACGGAGCTATCTATCGTGTGAATGCAGATGGAGCTCTTCCCGATTTCTATGTCCTGAGGAGTTCGGACTTCACGGTGATGGGCGTTTCATGGGGTTACCCAGGGGACGTACCTGCGATCGGGGACTTCGACGGTGACGGACGTACCGATTACGGTGTGTTCAGACAGGTAACAGGTGTCTGGTATATCCTGGCGGCGACGGGAGAGAACATCATCTTCACGAACCACG
>JAHBSH010000010.1 GCA_019639215.1 Acidobacteriota bacterium | reverse complement strand
CTTATCGCAGAAGACCTAAGAATTTTTGGCATGTTTATATTACCAATAATGCCTTTGCGTTCTTGGCGGCTTTGCGTGAGATATTTGCGACAGACCGGACACAGAAAGAACAGTATTTGCTTTTGCTTGATCATGCATAGCGCGGAAATATGAGAACCAGACTTGAGGAAAACACCGAGATCGAACAGCTTCAGGCCGATGCGGTGGACGCCGAGATCATTGAAACCGAAGCTGTGCCGCCTGCCGCTCTTCCGCCTGCATCCGTGAGCGTTCAAATGGCAGAAAGGCAAAGGCTTTATCTTAGATACATATTTTTGCCGGTCGTGTTTCTAACATCTGCGCTTTTGGGCGGACTAAGGCTCAGCGGAGCGGACGGAGCATTCATCTTTCTTAAACCGTCGCTGATGTGTCTTATATTTGCGGTAATACTTTTGGCACTTTTCTTTCGGGCAGGACTTATCTCTGTTGACGGCTGGTTCTCAGAGAATTTTCCCGTCTTAAAAAACATCGCCAATGGCACGGTCATTCTGTCGCTATACGCCGCAAGCGTACAGTTGTTCAATTCGCTCATTCCCGAACAGGGACTTCCCTTTTGGATCGTCGCATTCTGTTTCTTCTGGACGCTCTGGAACAATCTGTTCGCGGATTTTGATGTTCGCCGGCTTTTGCGAAGCCTCGGTGCTCTTTTCGGGTTGGCATTCGTCGTCAAGTATATGCTGCTGGCAAACCTCACGGCCCCTGCAGAACAAAACTGGCTGCGATCTATTATTGAAAATCCTGCGCAGGGCGCATTCACGTGGCTGCTCGATCTTCCGCAATTTTCGCCCGGCACCGGATACATCCAATTCTTCGCCGTCGGGCTTTATCTTTTTGGGCTTTTCCTCCTGCCTTCTACAACGCAGACAGAAAAATGAGATATATCTTTCTTTTATTTATCATCGCAGCTTTTACCGCCACGGCTCTGGCTCAATCGCCGTCAAAAATCCTCTCCAAGGCCGAAAAAGCTCTTGGCGGAAGAAAGGCCGTCACATCCGTTAAGTCATGGAAACGGGTTGGAACAATAACCAAAATATCCAACGGAGCTTCTGGTTCTTTTTTACAGATCTCACAGGCTCCCGATCTCTTTTATACAAGGTATGAGCTAGACGGATTCGAGACAGAAGTTGGTTTCAACGGCCGTTCTGCATGGGTTCGCGATTCACGCGACGGGCTTCGCACGCTGACCGGCGATCCGGCGGTAGATCTTCAAACAGAGGCTAGATACCGCAGCCAGTTGTGGCTCAATTATAAGAAAGACCGTGCAAAGATCACCTCGGGCAGCAGAACCGAAGTTAATGGCAGAGCGGCAAATGCAGTTGTGATGTCAACACCACGCGGTGCTTCATTAAAGCTCTTTTTTGACAACGAAACCGGCCTTCCGGTGCGCGAAGAGATACCGTTCGGTGACGCGACCGATATTTATGAATATTCCGATCATCGAAAGATAAATGGAGTCGCTCAACCCTTTGAAATAAATGCCGTCATAGACGGCGAATCTTATCGTATTGAACTTTCCTCGGTTGAGGCTTCAACGTCTTTTTCTCTGTCCCAATTCTCGTTTCCTGAGACCTCGGGCAGACCTCTTCCGGAAATACGCTCATTGCTGACGCAGCTGCAAACCAATGAGGACGAGGTCGAACGCATTCTTGATACGTATTCTTACGTGCAAAAGAACACGCGCCGCGAACTCGGGAAAGACGGCATCCTTCGCGAGACCGGATCAGAGACGAATCAGCTTTCATTTCATCGCGGCAACCGCATCAGCCGCCAGATTGAAAAGAACGGCAAGCCGCTGACCTCTCGCGAACAGGCTGAGGCTGATAAGGATACTGCTAAACAGATCGAGGAAATTGAAAAACGCATTGCAAAGGAAGAGAAGCGTTCTGACGACAATCCTCAAAGACGCGAGGCGAGAGTATCTATCGCTGAAGTCCTTCGTGCCTCACGTCTTATTAATCCTCGCCGCGAACGCTATAAGGGACGAGAGATGATCGTTTTCGATTTTGAACCAAACCCTGATTTTGATATGAAGAACGCCAAAAGTGTCCTGAAATTCTTTGGCAAGACCGCCGGTGTGATGTGGATAGACGAAAATGACCGACAGGTAGCTCGTATCGAGGCTTTCCTTGCTGACAGCTATAATATCGGCGGCGGACTGCTTGCCAAACTTCGCAAGGGAGCTTCCTTTACGTTGGAACAGGAACGCGTTAATAACGAGATATGGCTGCCGTCGCTTGCCGATATAAATTTGTCTGTCCGCGTTCTTATGTTCGGTGGAGCGAATGTAAATCAGGTCGTCCGCTCGTACGATTATCAAAAGTTTGCGACAGAGGTCGAAAAAGCAGATGTAAATACCGAGGAAAAGCCATGAATAATGTCATGGCTTTACCTCTATGGTCAATTCTTTGCCGTCCCTCAGAACGCGTACCGTTTTGAAACTTACCCTGCCATCTAATTCCATCACTTTATTCAAAACGGTGTCATCAACGGCGATAATCACATCGCCATCCTGAATACCTGACCTCTTTCCTGCTCCGACAGGATCGACAGAGCGGACGAGCCATCCGCGCCCGTTATGAGACACGGTTAACCCCATGAGTGCGAATATGTCTTTTGCAGGTATCGTTGCCTGCCGTTCAAATTCCGGCTTGCCTTCCAAAGGCGTGAAGAAATTAGCGTTCGCATCAACATTAGTGTTTGCCACTCTGACATCCTGTGCTGCCGTGATCGCATGATCGACCGAACCGCCACCTGTATTATCAGATAACCTCCGCCGCCTCGTATTTTGAGCCGCTTTGATCGGTGCGTTTTGTGCGACCCGTTCCGTATCAGGTGTGAAGGCAGGCGTCCGTCCGCTCTCTGTTGTTGACGCAACGGCGTCTGTTTCATTAGCATTGGCCGACCTCGTTACATGAACATCGGGCAGCAAAGGAGGAAGATCGTCCATCTCGACCTCAGCTGTAAATGGCAGGTCACCAGTATTCGTAGAGAACATCCCTGACAAATATAAGAACGCTCCAACAAAAACCAGCGCAAGCACCGGTAAGGCGAGCTTCATCCACGGCCATATCACCGCTTCGTTCTTCGCCGGTTTTTCTCCGGCTTTGATGCGGTTCATCACCTTTTGCTCAAAGTTTGCAGGAGCATTGGTGCGCGGAATGCCCGCGAGAGCTTCGCTGAGTTTGTCGTTTTCCACTTTTTTGTCCTTATCGCTCATTGTAAAACCCGAGCGTCATATATGTCCCTGCAATTTTTCCCTTAGCAATGCTCTCGCCCGGCTGATCCTTGATTTTGTTGTGCCAAGGCCAAGCTCCAGCACAGCAGCGATCTCTTCATACGAGAGTTCTTCTATTTCCCGTAAAACGATCGGAGCACGATACTTGATCGGCAAAGCAGCTATCGCGGAGGTTATCACCCGCGTTTGCTCATCTCTTTCGAATTCGGCATCAGGAACATAACGTTCATCCGGCAGCTGAAACTCTGCCGTCTCATTGTCCTCTGTCTGAAACAGGCCGGTCAGCGATAAGAGCGTTCGCCGTTTTCGTCGCCGCAATTCGCTGATCGCCAAATTCGTCGCGATCCGATAGATATAGGTTGAGAACGCATATCCCGTATGATACCTGTCCATGGCGTAATAAACCTTGATGAAGGTTTCCTGTGCCAGATCGACCGCTTCTTCATGGTCATTCAAAAATCTATGGAGATAATTGGTTATCGGATTTTTGTACCGTGTAATTATCTCTGCAAATGCCGCCTCGTCGCCGCTTCTCGCGGCTTCGATCAGGCTGTGGTCGGACGAACGGGCATCCGCAGCAGCCATTTGCTCCGGCACTTCTTGCTCGATTTCCCCGCTTTTGTCCGCACCCATATCTTCATAGGTTTTACAACACAACCCGGCGCTAAACAAAAGCCGTCCTGCGTATATTGTCACGCTTGACGGCTCGAAATGTTGCATTTTTAGAATATTTTCTTTCACCGTCAATGCATTCTCACCTGACTGTCACGGCCTCTAATTTAATGACCATGAACAATGTTCCGCCCGTTGCGGGCAATGAAAGACTGCCTATGAGTGTCGGCTCGCCCTTTCTGACTGAAAGTCCTGACATACTGGTACTAAAGGTTTCGTAATTGAACACGTCACTGCCGGATTCCGCCTTTGCGATCCTGATCGGGGTTCGAATAGAAAATGTGCTGCCGCCCAAGCGCACCTGATTTCCCTCAGCACTTCTGAGAGCGGTTGCCCAGTCAAGAAATGACGTCGGGATCCTCGCGTTTCCGTCATTGCCCAGATCTATTGAGATCCTGGATTTGAACGTGCCCGGAGCCTCGGCTTTGACCATCTGCCGTCCGGCAAGCACCAGCGATCTATGGTTCCATCCGCTTTTTATCTCTTTTGCAGCTTCGGTAAGTTCCTTCGGTAGTTCGCCGCCTGCGGTTGTATTGTCATTACCAATGAGAAAATACAGGACCGCTCGTAGGTCCTGTCGGGGCTGTCCGTCAGCGACCACATTTTCGCTTTGAGCAAATATTGAAAGACATAAAAAGAGGCTGATGGTGACCAGAGATATCGGTCTTTTGCAGAGACCTGCTAATCGTTTCATGAACTTTTGTTCTCCTTGTAAAAGTAAAAAAGGCATCCGGGAGAGATGCCTTGATCACGCAGAAATTTTTCAAAAGTTCCAAAAGGTCTGGTTAATTTGCTATAAAGAGTCCTTCATCCACTCTCTGACCGTAGGTTATCGTCCCAATGGTTGACTCTTCAATGGTCTCATCCTTTTTCAAAAGCACCGTTCTGTACGGAACCAGTGTGCCCTGAACATTTCTGTAATCGTAGAAACGTCTGGTAAAGGTTGTACCTTGATCCTCATACTCCAGAAAAATTATACGGAATGAACGGGCGCTTATGTAATATCTGACCTTTCCGCCCTTTTTGTCGGTTAGATCCAAAACCATCAGGTCAACGCCCATTATCTTTTTGCGCTCTCCCAATTCAATTTTGGATTCATTCTCTTTATACCTTAACAAAGCTTCAATATTGCGAAACGTCTGATTTTCAAACAACTTGATGGCATCTTCGCTCGGAGCAAATATCCTGTCCTGATATATGCCAAAAACTTTGTCCTCGCTAAAGACAAGTGAATATTTTGCCGCAGGAAAATCTTGTTCAAGACGAACGCGATCCTTATCAATCACATCTCCTCTGATGACCCACCGCTGGTAATTTGCCGATTCTTTTTTTCCCTCGGCGTTTGTCACCGTGGTCTTTCCACGCTCAAAGGCCGTCTTTCTGATCTGGGTCAATCCCTCTCTTCCTCTGCCAAGGCCGTAGATAAATATTACCGATTCAGCGACCTGCTCCGCTGTTATGGTTCCCGGCGCAGCCTTATCTCCCGGAGTCGGTATTGGGGTAGGTTCTTTTATCTCCTCAGGCGTCGGGGTTGGGGTCGGATCCTGAGCATAAACATCCCCGCAAAATAAAAGGGATACCGCCATTAAAACTATCGCAAAACGCAATAACACCAAATGATTCTCCTAGTCTTTAGGTAAAAATACAAAACCGGATTGTAGCACAAACCGGAAGTTCCCGGCATCGTTCTCGCACGAAAACTCAGATAAATTGATGACCTGACTGCCTTAAAAGATGCACATACAAAAAATACGGAATATCTTTGCACTATCCCGATCGACCGATTTGCCCGGTTTGAGCCTCTCGATATACCATCTATTTCAGCCTCAAATGGCACAATTGCTCAGATCAATGCTTCATATTGCTCTTTACGAACCGGAAATTCCGCCAAATACGGGAAACATTGCCCGCCTCTGTGCGGCGACCCATACGCATCTCCATATTATCGGCGTGACAGGTTTTAGAATGGACGACCGAACGCTGAAACGAGCCGGACTGGACTATTGGAATGAGGTAAGCCTGCATCGTCATATTGATATAAACGCTTTATATTCTTCACTTGCCGGATCGCGTTTCGTCTATCTAACAACAAAGGCAGACAAGCCCTATACTGACTGGCAATTTCTTGACGGAGACTGCATCGTCTTCGGGCCGGAAACCAGAGGCCTGCCGGAAGACATATTGAAACAAAATCCTTATAACTCTCTCACCATACCCATGCAGAACCCCAATGTCCGCAGCCTAAATCTGGCAACAAGCGTCGGCATAGTGCTTTTTGAAGCAATCAGGCAAACTCAGACGGCCATCTGAATACCTGCTTAGATAACATTCATTTTTTAAGCATCCTTTTTTGCTGCAAGTGAGTCAAATATTTGACGTTCTAATAATAACGCCATGGTTCGAACGTCTATATTCAGCCTTGGCAAGGAGAGCGACACATTATGAGGATACTTAATAGATCACTGGTATTATCACTTGCATTATTGACATTTTCGGTTGTCGGGATCAACGCGCAAACATATTCGGGCGAGGTTTCTACTTCCGCTCTTGAGCGCGAGGTTCAGCGGCAGATAAATAAGCTGCCCTACTATGAACTTTTTGACCATATCAGCTTTAGCGTGGACGGAGGGATCGTAACTCTTGAAGGTAAGGTCCTTAACGCAACCAACAGGTCAGAGGCGGCAGCGGCTGTCAAGCGACTGGCAGGCGTGGAAAATGTTGTAAATAATATCGAGGTATTGCCGCTAGGCAGTTTTGACGAGACCATTCGACGTGACCTGGCCAGAACTATAGCCGGTTTCAGCAATCTCTCGCGATATATGCAGACAGTAAACCCTTCGATGAGGCTTATTGTTGAAAATGGGCATATAACGCTGGAAGGCTATGTTGCCAACAGTACTGACGTTAACATGGCAAATATTGCCGCACGATCAGTGCGAAATGCTTTCTCAGTAACCAACAATCTTAAGGTTGATAAGAAAAAGGCGGGCTAGGCCGCCTGCTAGATCCGCCTTCGGGGCCGAACGGATATTGATCCGTTCGGCCTTTTTCGTTTGCGTTTTGTCTTCCAATCCGTCATTATTTTCGTTTCGCTTTTTTAACAAGATCGTTATGGTTACAGCAGACAAGATAAGAAATATCGCCATTATTGCCCACGTGGATCACGGAAAGACCACACTTGTGGATGCAATGCTTCAGCAATCAGGCACATATCGCGACAACGAAACAGTGGTCGAACGCGTTATGGACTCGATGGATCTCGAACGTGAACGCGGCATCACCATCATGGCAAAGAACACATCAGTGCGTTACGGCGATCACAAGATCAATATCGTCGATACGCCCGGCCACGCCGATTTTGGCGGCGAAGTGGAACGTGTTCTGAAAATGGTCGATGGCATTGTGCTTCTTGTCGATTCGGCAGAAGGTTGTCTTCCGCAAACACGATTTGTACTTCGTAAAGCTCTCGAACTCAAGCTTCCCTGTATCGCGTTGGTTAATAAGATCGACAGACAGGATGCACGCCCCGATGAGGTAGTCAATGAGATATATGACCTTTTCATTGACCTCGGCGCCAGCGATGAACAGATCGAGTTCCCGATACTTTATTCAATTTCACGTGACGGCATTGCGAAAAAAGATCTCGCTGATGAAAGCAAAGATCTGCGTCCCCTTTTCGATCAGGTACTGGAAACAATTCCGGCTCCAAAGGAAATGCGAGAGAATGCATTGCAGCTTCTCGTCGCCAATATTGATTACAACGCCTTTGTTGGCAGGCTTGCAATAGGCCGTCTGTTCTCAGGCGAGATCAAAAAGAATCAAGAGGTCGCCGTTTCTAAACGTGACGGATCAATACAGAAAACCCGCGTCAAGGAGCTTTTTGTATTCGAAGGCCTTGAACGCGTCAGTGTAGAATCTGCGGGCGTCGGCGAGATCGTCGCGCTCGCCGGCTTTGACGATATAAATATCGGTGAAACGATAACGCTTCCGGACAATCCGACGCCTTTGCCGGTTATCGCGGTTGATGAACCGACCATTTCGATGATCTTCGGTGTCAATACATCGCCGTTTTCCGGCATTGACGGTAAATTCGTCACCTCACGGCAAATAAAAGATCGTCTCGAAAAAGAACTTCTTGGCAACGTCGCTTTGCGTGTGACCCAAACAGATGCCGCAGAGCAGTTCAAGGTGTCGGGGCGAGGCGAACTTCAGCTTGCCATCTTAATTGAGATGATGCGCCGCGAAGGATATGAAGTTCAGGTCTCCAAGCCCGAAGTGATCACACAGAAGGATGAATCGACAGGCGAAACGCTTGAGCCTTTTGAACAGGTCGTCGTTGACGTGCCTGAGGAGTTCATCGGCGTCGTTACCGAAGCTCTTGGGCGTCGTAAAGGCCAGATGACAAAGATGATCAACAACGGTTCGGGCCGCGTCCGTCTGGAATATGAGATACCTTCGCGAGGCCTGATCGGCTTCCGCGGCGAATTTCTCACCGAAACAAAAGGAACCGGATTGCTGAACACGATCTTCCTGCGTTTTGACAAATGGCAGGGCGAAATGAAGAACCGTTCGACCGGTTCGCTCGTCGCCGACCGCATGGGCGAATCGACGACCTATTCGCTCTATAATTTGCAGGAACGCGGCACGCTTTTTATCAAACCCGGCATTAAGGTCTATGAAGGTATGATCGTCGGTGAAAATGCCCGGGCCGTCGATCTGGACGTCAACGCGATCAAGGAGAAAAAGCTCACGAACATGCGAACGACCTCCGCCGATGAAGCAATGCGACTTGTTCCCGTTCGCGAAATGTCACTGGAAAGAGCGTTAGAATTTATCGCCGATGACGAACTTATCGAAGTAACACCAAAAGCAATAAGACTAAGAAAGCGTGTATTAAAAGCCAACGAACGCCCAAAGAAATAGCAGTAACTGGCAAGACTATTGTATCTCAACCAATTCCTCGCCTAACTCTAAGAGGTTTAAAGCATCTTTAAGCGTGGCACTAAGTATCAATTTCAGATTTGCGTTCGATGTGTTGCCGCAGGACAGGAGGATCACTTTCGGAGGCGGCCCGAACCGTTGGAGAAGCAGAACGAAATCACGGTCCTTTGTCATCACTACCGTATTGGCGTCTGATGCCGCTCTGAATATCTCTTCATCTTCCGCATCACGCAATCCGATCTCACGCAGAGCTTTTGCGTCAATGTCGAAAGTCTCGCGAATCCAGTATGCGATGCCAGGAGAAAGTTGAGCGTCTATCCATATCATGCCGCTATTAGTACTGCATGATCGATCCGGCTTGAGGCGTACTGAAGAGCGGCTTGCAGGTCTTCTGCTTCCAGGTCGGGCATCTCATCCAGAATTTCCTGTGCGGTCAGGCCATTTGCAAAAAGATCGATCACGTCTGATACGCGGATGCGCATTCCGCGAATGCACGGGCGGCCGCCGCATTGTTTGGGATTGATCGTTATTCTATTTGAGATCTGGCGTGTCATACAAAAATAATAGCATATCAATGCTTTATCGATTCAATATTTGCTAAAAAAGGCGAGTCTCGCCGCCGTGCAGAAAAACATCGAAACAGCCTCAGTGCTTTGTCAGGTAGTCCAGCAGCACAACAGCGTCGTTGTGTTCCTCGTCTTTTGCTCCGTAAAGAAGTGTTACGGTTCCTTTTTTCGCCAGTTCCTTTATGGTGTTTACCGGTTCGGCGTTTGCGTCCAGTTCTTCAATGTAGCGTTTCTGAAATTCCTTCCACTTAGCCGGATCGTGGCCAAACCATTTCCGCAGATCCGTGCTTGGGGCTATCTCCTTTAGCCAGATATCAACCGCTGCCCTTTCCTTTGACAGGCCACGCGGCCATAAACGGTCAACCAATACACGCTTGCCGTCGCTTTTCGCCGGTTCTTCATAAACGCGTTTGATCTTTATTGAAGTCATGACGTCATTTCACTCGATCGGCCCATCGCCAGATTGCCTTCCGACAGCATCGGCAAATATCGCACCACCGTTTCTCACCTTATCTATAAAATGAGCTGTAAGCCTTTGTTGGTCGGCTCGAACCATTGTCACGAACTGCTTAAATTCTTCGGGTTGTCGCGGATCGTATTTTGCTGCCCATGCGCCTATCTCCATCAGCATCGGTATCAGATCAAGGCCTTTTTCGGTCAGCGAATATATTTCTTTACGTTTGTCTTTTTCATCCGTTCGCTTAACGATAAAACCGTTCTTTTCCAAACGTGCAAGACGCCCTGCAAGGATGTTCGTAGCAGGCCTTTCGTTAGAGCGAAGGAATTCTCCGAAGGTCTTTTTTCCCCAAAACGCAATATCACGTATCACTAGAAGCGACCATCTGTCGCCGAATACCTCCAATCCGTAATTAAGTGGGCAAGTATTTTCCAATATCCGTCAACCTCCATAAGAGAATTATAGCATACTTGCAAAAAACAAGTAAATAATACTTGCATTCTGCAATTGAATGAGAATATAATTCCTCATTCATAAAAGGAGGCATAATATGTCGAATTACGTAGACGTCTATCTATTACCAATAGCCGAGAGCAATGTGGAGAAGTATCGTCAAACCGCATCAGCAGCAGGTAAAATATTCAGAAAGAATGGAGCACTGAGCTATCGTGAATACCTAGCCTCAGATCTGAACACTGAAGGTGTTCTCCCATTTCCGAGCATTATCGAACTGCAACCCGGCGAAACCATTATCTATGCAGCTGTCGAATACGAATCGGAACAACACCGAAATGAATCGCTGAAACGAACAATGGAAGACCCGGAACTGGGAACCACTATGCCGGAAGACTGCAGGAACATCTTTGATTACACAAAGATGGTCTATGGCGGGTTCAAGATCCTGGTTGACGAATAAACCGGCTCCTACAAACACACATATAGATTTACAAGGAGAACAAATTATATGGCTACAATTAATCCCTATCTTTCATTCAAGGACAATTGCGAAACAGCATTTGAACATTACCGCTCTGTATTCGGCGGCGAATTCGAAGTGGTGATGCGGGTTAAGGACCTTGACATGGGCATTCCGGTCCCTGATGGAGCCGCTGATCTGATACTTCACATGGCTTTGCCGATCGGTGGAAATATTTTGATGGGAAGCGACTGTCCCGAAGGATTCGGCCCTCCGCTCCAACCGGGGAACAACTTCTCTGTCTCGGTCAGTGCTGAAAGCAAGGAAGAAGCAGACCGTGTTTACAACGAACTCTCCGCAGGCGGCGTTGCAGCGATGCCGATGGGCGATGCTCCGTGGGGATCGTATTTCGGGATGTTGACAGACAAGTTCGGTATTCAGTGGATGGTCAGCTTTAATGCCGACGGTGCCAACGGTTAAAAGCAAGGAGAAGAGGCAATGTCAGATAAGATAAGAGCGATGATAAAACAGCTCGATGATGCTTTTGCTTCGGGCAATTTGGAACCTTTTTATTCCCTTTGTTCAGATGACGTGGTCTGGGAGATGGCCGGTGAAAAGACCGTCAACGGTATTCCGGCCATACGCGAATGGATGGGGTCAATGGGCGATATGCCGCTTCCGAAAATGTTCGATACCGTTGTGATAGTTGACGGCGAGCGTGCATCAGCATTTGGAAAAATGACGATGCAGAACGAGAAGGGCGGTAAGGACACTTATGATTACTGTGATATTTACAGATTCAGTAATGACAAGATAGTAGAACTCAAGTCGTTCGTCATAAAAGAAAAAGCAGCATCTTGAGAGGGTTTGAGACAGGTACTTTTCAGTATTTGGCAGATTGATGAAGGAATAGGTGACAGATCATGCAAAAGATAACGACGTTTTTGATGTATAAAGAGAATTGTTTGGAGGCTGTCGACTTTTATATGTCGATATTCAAGGATTCACGCATTATCAGCAAAATGCCCGATCTTAACGGAGATCCGGCGGGAGCGACAGTTGAGATCGAAGGACAGGTATTCCATTTTTATAATGGCGGTGATCATTTTTCATTTACACAGGGATTTTCTCTGATGGTTATGGCCGACACTCAGGACGAGGTTGACCGTCTCTACGATGCCTTGTCCGAAGGTGGTGAAAAGCTTCCCTGCGGATGGGTAAAGGACAAATACGGCGTCTCATGGCAGGTAACTCCTCCGCAGTTGATGAAGATGATCTCTGATCCAGACAGGGTAAAAGCTGACCGTGCAATACAGGCAATGCTGCAAATGCACAAGATCGTAATCGCGGACATCGAAGCCGCATTCAACGGCGTTTGAACAATTACGAGACAGCGGCTCTTAACCATCTTATTCTCAGCTTGCTGAGTACGAGGCAAAATATGACAGATATTGAGGATTTTTCTACAAAAACAGGACGCCCTTGGGCTGGCTATATAGTGACAGGACTTGTAACGGCATTTTTACTGATGGACGCCGTGGTCAAATTTATCCAGCCTGCCGGTATCGAAGAGAATGTATTGCCGCTCGGTTACACAATGGAGCAGATGATACCTGTCGGCATCATTCTTCTTATCTGTTTGGTGATATACCTAATTCCGCAAACTTCCATCTTAGGGGCGATATTGCTCACCGGCTATCTCGGCGGTGCTGTCGCTACACATTTTCGTGTTGGCAGCCCGTTATTCTCGCACACGCTGTTTCCCGTTTATATCGGTGTTTTGGTCTGGCTCGGGATCTTTCTCCGTGAGCCAAGATTGCGTTCGATCATTCCATTCCGGAGGTAAAACATAACCATGAAGATCGCTGTGATAATAGTAAGAACGCTTGTCGGCCTGTTGTTTACTCTTTCTTCGGTAGCATACTTCGCAAACCTAGTACCGCAACCAGAACTGACCGGCCCGTTGAAGACCTTTACCGATGGACTGGCCGCGTCAGGTTATTTTATGACGCTGCTTAAGGTAACCGAGCTTATTTGCGGTATTGCTCTGATATCAGGTTATTTTGTTCCGCTGGCTCTGGTCATACTTGCTCCCATCGTCATCAACATATTCTTTGTTCATTTGATGCTGGCACCAGAAGGCATGCCCATTGCGGGATTTCTAGTTTTGGCAAACATTTTCCTTGGTTATGGCTATCGGAAAAGCTATGAACAGCTTTTCGTTCCGCGCCAAACCTTTTAGAACTGACCGTTTCGCCATTTTGCGAAAAGGAAATGGAGTTCCGGTTTTCTGTTCATGCCGTCTCTTTGAATGAACGCAACGCCTTTAGGCAAAATGCACACATAATATTTCGTTTCTGAAGCTCTGATCCCACTGTCTCCATTACCACATTTTCCGTCTTTTTGAGACAATCAATCACAATGGCCGAAGCTACCGATCAAGCGGCTCCTGACACAGCCGAGATCCATACCGAACCAGTTGCCAAGAAGTCAAAATATGACCGTTCAATTATTGAAGGTCCGCTTGGCAGCGCCGTCTGGAAGATCGCGTGGCCGACGATGCTCACCAATGCTTTTGCCGGACTTCAGGGAATGGTCGATCACATTCTTGTCGGAAATCTTGTCGGTTATAAAGGCAATGCGGCAATGGGCATCAGCTTTCAGATTTTCCTCGCCGTTATTGTCTTCATCGCGTCAATATTTACAGGCATGAGCGTTTTGGTCGCGCGTTTTGTAGGTGCAGGCGATGTTGAAAAGGTAAATAGAACTGTTTATCAGGCATTTCTTGTGACCATGATCCTTGCGGTAGTTATCGGCCCGATCGGATATTTTACAACGCCGTATCTGCTGGATTTTGTCAGCTCTGACGCAGGTGTTAAAGCCGAGGCACTGCCTTTCCTTAGGGTTAGTTTCGTTTTCGCCATTGGCCTGATGCTCTTTTTCATGGCAAGCGGAGCCTTGCGTGCTGCCGGTGACGCAAAAACACCGATGATGCTCGGCATCGCGATGACTATTTTGAATTTGATACTCAACATAGTCTTCATACGCGGTTTGGGGCCGATACCCGGTTTCGGAACAACGGGAGCCGCAATTGGCACCAGCATCGCCACGGGCATCGTTGGCATCTATTCCGTCTATAAAATGTGGAGCGGCGACTGGGTAATCAGTTTTCCCAGAGGAGGCAGATGGGCACCGGACAGTTCGGTCATAAGGTCGCTATTCCGTTTTGGTCTGCCTACCGGTTTTCAGGGAATCGCAATGAACATCGGCGGTGTGTTGATGCTTTATTTCATTGGCTCACTCGCTCAAAGTGCGGCGGCACAGGCAGCATACTCTGTTGCATACACACAACTTTTTGCCCTGATCACCTGGACTGCTGTCGGCCTGATGGGAGCCGCTGCCGCTGTCGCCGGACAGAATCTCGGCGCCGGACAGCCGGAACGTACCGCAGCAGCCGTGCATACCGCCGCTCGCTTTGGAGCTATGGGAGCGGTATTTCTCGGGCTGATCTTCTTTTTCTTTCCGCGACAGCTCTTGGGAATTTTCGGAATGAACGATCCGGTCGTCACAGAGATGGGCGTCCAGCTGTTGCGCGTTCTGAGCATTTCTGGCCTGTTCGTTGCGACTGCATTGACATACACCGGCGGACTGCAAGGCACCGGTGATACAAAAAGTCCTCTGTATATTTCTATCGTCTCTCAGATCGTCATTCCGCTTGGCGCGTGTTTTGTCATATCGCAAATATGGGGGCTTCAGCCAATGCATATTTGGCTGGCGATACTCGCCGGCCACATCACGCGTTTTGCACTTAGCTTCGCACGGTTCAATCAGGGCAAGTGGAGCAGTATCACTGTGGAGATCGATCCAAAGAAAGCTTGACCTGTATCAAGCAAACCGAAATGGCTCTTTGCTTTCTTTAACTCGGCAGATCATTGCGATTCGTATATAATCTTCTCATCCATTGCAATTCAGTCGGTCACTTTTGTATATGTTCAGATCATACCGAATACACACTTTTCTGCCGTCAGCCTTTTTGTTTCTTGGTCTTCTTTGTTCCTCGGTCGCAGGACAACAGCCGGGCGAAAAAGCGAACTTGGATTATCAGGTAGCCGCCGTGCTTTACACGCAAAAAGCTGCGGAATATCGCGCATTATGCCTTCAGGCTTTTAATATAGCTCGGTTAAGGCTTGACGCAGATATGGACAAAAAGAATGTAAAGAAGCTGCCTAAAAACCTGCGAAAAATGCCGAGGGCGATAATCGTTGATATAGACGAGACGGTTTTGGACAATTCGCCTTCGCAGGCCGCAAGCATCCTGAACGGAAGGCCGTTCAACCCAACAGACTGGCACGCGTGGGGCGAAATGCGAAGTGCAAAACCGGTTCCCGGAGCAGCTGAGTTTCTCAATTACGCGGTGTCAAAAGGCGTGAAGATATTTTATATCTCCAACCGTGACGAGGTTCAGAAGGAGGCGACCATCGACAATCTGCAAAAGGCCGGATTCGCGGATGTTTCCGCCGAAAATGTCTTGCTGCGAACCACTGAATCAGGAAAGGACGCACGTCGCGATAGCGTTTCGGCAAAATACCGCGTCGTAATGCTCGCCGGTGACAATCTTGACGATTTTTCAAGCGCGTTTGAACGCAAGAACGTTGCCGACCGATTTGCCGAGACCGACAAAGCAAAAGATCTGTGGGGAAACAGGTTCATCGTTCTGCCAAATGCAATGTACGGAACATGGGAAAATGCGATCTATGAATATCAACGCCTGACCGAAGAGCAAAAGGCGGAAATACGTGCAAAAACGCTGGAATTGCCGTAAAATACCCGGCGAGCACCTAGGAAGAAAAAGTAATGGATCTGCGTCCGGGAAGTAAGAATTGGCCTGACTGAAATGTCAGTATCGATCTTTCGCTTCTGCTCTCGTACCTGCGCAAAAGGCCGACGACAGGCCAAAAGATCTCCCTGTTTTACCAGAACTATAAGTCCTTAAGGAAGTCCTAGATCCTAACGAAGAATAAAATGAGAAAAAATTGTCCACGAATCTATCTGGTCGCAATTCTATTATGTCTGGTCGTTTCCGGTGTGAGTGCTCAAGCTCTCACTATCGCCGAGATGATGGAGGAGCCATCGCTTGCCGGTCAGCGGCCTTCCTCTGCGCGGCTGTCACCTGACGGAACCAAGCTTATTTTTCTCTGGAACGCTGAAGGAAAGCCCAAACGCGATCTTTATATGGTTTCAACCGGCGGCGGCACGCCGGAGGTGATTCTGCGTCTCGGCGATCTTCCCGCAAGGCCGCGTCCACCGGAAAGAGAGAACAAACTTAACTATGGCGTAGAGCTTCGTGATGAATTTGCCCGTGAGCGCGAAGGAGCTTCGCTTGGCGGTTTTAATTGGTCTCCGGATTCTCAAAAGCTCATCTTTTCGCACAACGGGGATATATTTGTCCTGACGCTCGCCGACCGATCGATAAAACAGATCACATTCACCGAGGTGGTAGAATCTGGCGGGCGCATCCTGGATGACGGCAGAATATTTTATAATCAGGCCGGAAATTCGTTCGTCTTTGATCCCAAAGATGCGACCCTCACTCAGGTAAACCGACAGGTCGGCGGCCCCGGAGAAGGTGGTCCCAGAGGAGCGGCAGGCGGTGGTTTTGGCGGAGGAGGCGGTTTCTCTTCTGTGAATGACCAGATGACGAAAGGTTTCATTACGGTTTCTGACACATCGAAACACCGCGAACTTTCGGTACCGAATTATCTGCCGGAACTTGTCACGATACAGACGATACGACGCGGCTGGGCAACACAGAAGATGTACGCTTACGAGGTTGGCGGCGAAGGACGCCCAGTCGAAATAAAATTCCCTGCGCCGGAAGGTGTCAGTAGCTTCAGGCGTTCGGCATGGACGGCTGACGGCTCGCATCTCATCGTTGACCGGATAGACCGCGATACAAAACGACGTCAGCTTTTTTACATTGCCAATGCAGGATCAGCCAAACAAAACCTCATCCTGATCACCGAACATACCGATGACAAATGGCAGGCTTCGCTGTCAACGATCTACGAACCGCATCCGAAAGATCCGAATGTGTTGTATTTCGGTTCGGAAGAGGATGGATACAACCATCTATATCTTGCAAAGGTTGACACTGCAACAGGAAAAACAGAGGTAAAACAGCTTACTTCCGGAAACTGGCAGGTCGAATGGGCAAAATGGACAAACGATGGCAAGATCCTATATGCCTCTACCGAAAACACGTATAAAGAACGCGAGCTTTATCTTCTTGATCCCTCAACCGGAGCCAAGTCAATGCTTCCTTCGCCCAAGAAAGGAATGAAGGACGGCTTTGCCTTGTCGGAAAAAGGAGAAAAACAGATCGTCACATATGAGCTTTCAACGTGGGACAGGCCTGGCGATCTTTTTGTTCAGCCCGTATGTTCGCCGTGTTCGGCCGCAGACGCTCCGGTAAAACTTACCGACACAGTACCAGCAAAATTCAATTCTTTGAAATTCACCCCTCCCAATTTTGTCGAAATTGCTTCCCGTGACGGCAAAAAGATACCCGCAAAGATCTATCTGCCGCCGGGCCATAACCCCAAAGCAAAAACGAAATATCCGATGGCTATCTTCGTTCACGGAGCCGGTTACCTTCAAAATGTGATCAATGGCTGGAACAACTATTACCGGGAATTTATGTTCAACGACATGCTTGCCAAAAATGGCTATGTCGTTTTGGACATAGACTATCGCGGCTCAGCAGGATACGGACGCGATTGGCGCACCGATGTTTATGATTTCCTCGGTGGCAAAGATTATGAGGATCATATAGACAGTATCGATCACATGGTCGCAAATTACGGCGTCGATCAGTCGCGGATAGGCGTTTACGGCGGCAGCTACGGCGGCTTTATGGCCGGCATGCTCGTAATGCGTGCTCCTGAGCGTATCGCGGCAGCGGCGGCTCTTCGTCCGGTATTTGACTGGAAGAACTATTACGCTGCGAATCCGGGCTACACCGCTCAGAGGCTTGGCCATCCTGACAAAAATCCTGAATGGTATAAACGCAGTTCACCAATAACCTATGCGGACAAGCTGGAAAAACCACTGCTGATCCTTCATGGCGTAATTGATGACAATGTTCACGTACAGGATTCGATGCAGCTTGTCGAAAAGCTCATCAGACTTAGAAAGACCAAATATTTCGATCTGATGGTCTATCCGGCCGAGCGTCACGGTTTTGAACGCCCGGAAAGCTGGATCGACGAATATGAAAGGATCCACAGTCTTTTTGAGAAGCACCTGAGATAGTGATCCCTGACATTGAGCGCGGATGCAAAGTAAAAACATATCTTCGCCTCAATGCTAGTAACCTGCAAAAAGGCCGCCCGGAACGTATCTCCGGACGGCCCTTTTTTTATTTAAGAGTGTTAGCTCTTACTCAGCAGCATGATCATGGATCGTGGTGCTGAGGGTCAGGAATGCAGGGAATCCATTAGGCATCTCATCAGAGCTGATGGTATGTCCGCAAACCTGAAGACCGAGGCCAAGGCTTCGGAATTGCACTTCATCGTTGAGAGCCATGAGATCAAATCCCGAGAACAGCGAAGCAACCGCAGCGTTCGCAGACGATTTACGCGGCAGACGTTCATCTCTCATTGCGGTGTTGTAAGCAAATGCCGCCATGATAACTGCCGAACGCATCAGATCCTGTTCCAATGTACGGTCTGCAACATCCTGTGTCGTATGCCATGTTCTTCCAAAGTATTCGATCGGATCCTGTATGAATTGGAATCCGGGCAAGCCGACCGAGTCAAATGCAAGGTGATCGGTACCGCCGACAGAATTGACACTGACGGTCTTGGCTCCGATGTCGCTAAAAGGCCCGAACCATTCACGGAATATGGGTCTCAGTTCTTCGTTGCCCTGCATGTTGATCCCGCGTATTTGTCCGGTACCGTTATCCAGATTGTAATAAGCCGAGAATTTATCATATGCGGGTTTCTTTACAAGCGTTGGCGTTCCGCCCTGGCCGCCTTGTCCCGGACCGCCCTGCATTTCTGCAAAATGCTTAGCAACATATCCTCGCGAACCAAGCAGACCCTGTTCTTCTCCTGTCCACAGAGCAACTCTGATCGTGCGACGCGGCTTAAGGCCTGACGCAGCAAGTATCCTCATTGCCTCCATCGACACGGTCACACCCGCACCATTGTCCGTTGAACCGTTTCCGCCGTGCCACGAATCAAGGTGTCCGCCGATCATCACGACCTCATCGGCCAGATCGGTTCCCGGAAGTTCCGCAATGGTGTTGTAACCTTGCAGATCATCGTCAAAGAACTGAACTGATAGATCCACGGTCATCTTTACCGGAATTCCCTGCTGAACTACGCGGAAGATACGGTTATACTGCTCAACCTCAGCAACCAGTTGCGGAATGGTCGGTGCTGCTCCCTTTGAATACACACGCATACCGCCGCCAAACGGTGCGACAGGCGTTCCCGGCGTTACAGCCTGCGGAGCTGCTGTTGCTCCCATGACCCTGATAGTACCTGCATCTGTTCCATTGCTGGGTTCTACCAGAACGGCCACGCCTTCTTCAAAGTAAAAGCGAAGCTTACGCTGATTGAACTGCATTGCAGTGTTAGGGCCGGCCGGGCGTCCGCGTACTTGCGCCGGGCCTTGAACCGGTGTGGCGTTCTCAAGCTTTGTCAGTTCGTCGTCAGAAACTCTTGTTGCCAGCGGATCAAAATTTGGCTTAACGGCCGGCGGAGCAGCTGTCAGCACGATCGCACCTTTCAGCTTTCCTTTGTATTTCTCCAAACCTGCTTCATCCTGTGCATCCACAAAAACAACATCAGCGGTTATAGCTCCGTCGGTCGAAGGCGACCAGGCCTTAGGATAGGCTCTAAAGGAAACAAATTCGTTGCCGACCATTACTGTCGTGGTAAATCTCTTAAGTTCCCAGCCGCGGCCAAACTCACCCCATGGCTCAATGGCAGCATTCTTAAGCCCCCATTTTTCCAGTTGCTCCTTTGTCCAGACATTAGACCTTCGCTGAGCAGGTGAATTTGTGAGGCGGGCTCCGATCACGTCGCTCAAATATTTCATTGTCGCCATTGCCTGCGACCTGTTCAGCCCTTCATCACGAATGCGTTCTACATCTGAACGCTGTGCTCCCGTGGCCTGACCTAACGCCATGCCCGGAAGCAAGAGACTGATAACCAACAAAAAACTTATCTTGCCCTTTTGAACCATTTTCCGATCTCCTGATTTTCTAAACTATAAATAACATCCTGTCCGACTGATCTTTGGATACCGTCTGACAGGCTTGATACAGGTGTGCGAGCGCACAGCTATTTTTTTGTGTTGCCACTCCGATTGGGTGTGTTACGAATGATGATAGTATTATGTTTCTCTTTCTTCAATAACATAAAGGCGAATATTAGCTGTTAACCCTGTAAATTGCTTCTAGACAGCACTTGATGGATAATTAGTTTTTTGTCGGCAAAAAGACGTAAATTGCCCGGGAAAAAGCAAAACAATATGAGGATATTGATAACAGGCGGAGCCGGTTTCATCGGATCGCACCTTTGTGAAAGGCTGTTGGAAGAAGGAAATGAGGTGATCTGCCTTGATAATTTCTTTACCGGTCGCAGGGCAAATATCTCACATCTGCTTGATAACAAAACATTTGAGATAGTCCGTCATGATGTAACCGAACCGATCCTGCTAGAGGTCGATCAGATATATAATCTGGCTTGTCCCGCCTCTCCGGTCCACTATCAATACAACCCCGTAAAGACGGTCAAGACAAGCGTTATGGGAACGATAAATATGCTCGGCCTAGCCAAACGTGTCAAAGCCCGCATTCTGCAAGCATCGACATCAGAAGTCTATGGAGATCCGTTAGTACATCCGCAAACAGAGGATTATTGGGGAAATGTGAACCCTATCGGCCTCCGGAGCTGTTATGACGAAGGTAAACGCGTCGCCGAAACGCTGATGATGGATTACAACCGCCAGAATGATGTAGATACCCGAATTGTCAGAATTTTCAACACTTACGGCGAACGGATGCTCGAAAATGACGGGCGCGTCGTTTCTAACTTTGTTGTACAGGCACTTAAAGGGGAAGAAGTTACCATTTATGGTGACGGCACGCAGACCCGCTCTTTCTGCTACGTAAGCGATCTGGTCGAAGGGCTGATAAAGCTGATGAATACGGAGGCCGACGATATCCACATGCCGGTAAACCTCGGTAATCCGACCGAATTTACGATGAATGAGCTTGCCCAAGAGGTCAGTAAGGCGGTCGGCAAAGATATAAATATCAAATACCTGCCCCTTCCGCAGGACGACCCCAAACAACGCCAGCCAAATATCGAACGGGCCAAAAAACTGCTAAACTGGGAACCAAAGGTTCCGCTGGCGGAAGGTTTAAAAAAGACCGTAGAGCATTTCAGGCCCTTTTGCGAAGCTCAGTAAAGATCACCAGATTTTATATATGAAAATACTTATCACAGGCGGGGCCGGATTTGTCGGCAGCCATTTAGCGGACAAACTCATTGGCGAGGGACACGAGATCACGGTCATCGACAACCTCTCAACGGGTCGTTATTCAAATATCGCACATCTTGAAGATAAGCCCGGATTTCGCCTGATCATCGACACTGTGCTGAACGCACGGCTGATGGAGGAATTGATCCGCGAATCTGACAGGGTTTACCACATGGCAAGTGCTGTCGGCGTAAAGCTGATAATGGAAAAACCTGTCAGCACGATCGAAACCATCTTTCGTGGAACCGATGTCGTGCTTGATTTCTGTTCACGCTATCGCAAACGCGTTCTTATCCCAAGCACCTCAGAGGTTTACGGCAAGGGCATTTCCGTACCATTTAAGGAAGAGGATGATCTGCTGACAGGTTCAACGGACAAACACCGCTGGGCTTATGCTTGCGCCAAAACGCTGGATGAATTTCTCGCCCTTGCACACTGGAAAGAGACTCGTTTGCCCGTCGTTGTGGTCAGACTGTTCAATACCGTCGGCCCACGTCAGACTGGCCAATACGGTATGGTCGTCCCAAGATTCGTCAACGCCGCGATAAACAACGAGCCAATAACAATTTTTGGCGACGGCACGCAATCACGATGTTTTGGACACGTCCTGGATGTCGTTGACGGACTTTCGAAACTTCTTGACACACCAGAGTGTTTCGGCCAGGTCATAAACCTTGGGAATGACCAGGAATGTTCAATAAATGAGCTTGCGGAAAAATCAGTAGCGATGACCGGAAGTTCTAGTGAGCTTAAATATATTCCGTACGAAGAAGCGTATGGTGATGGCTTTGAAGACATGCGAAGACGTGTCCCGAGTCTTGAAAAAGCTAAACGCTTGATCGGCTACCAGCCAACCCGAACGCTGGATAACATCATCAATGATGTAATGGATGAATTTCGGAAAAAGCCCGAAGCCTCTTATGTCAATGCCTAAATATATTGTTCTGTTCTGTGCGGTTATGTTTGCCGTCGTTTCCATCGGCGTGTCGCCCGTCCTTGCTCAGGGTGGCGGCGTCCGCGGAAAGGTTCGCGACACTCGCGGCAAGGCTATTCCAAATGCTGAGGTAACGGCCAGACTGGACGGAAATGACATCAAGACCGTCAAGACCAACACCAAGGGCGAATTTCGCATGGAGGGCCTTAAACCCGGCACATATAATGTTGCGATAGACGCAGACGGCTTCTCGATGGGTGTAAAATTTGGCGTCAAAGTAACGGACAAGGTCATTGATCTTGGCGGAAATCTGGTACTGTCGGTGGACGAAGGAAATCTCGTCCTCATCCGTGGCAGCGTTTTTACAAAACAGGGTAGAAGCGTCGGAGGAGCCAAGGTCGAACTGTTTGAGGTTAGAGCGGACGGTTCCGAAAGAAGGGTTGCGACCGGCTATACCAGCACGAACGGTGATTTTGGTTTTCGCCGTCCTAAAGGTGCCGCTAAATTAAAGCTCGTTGCAAAACTTGGAAAAGCATCAGGGGAAAAGATGCTGAACGTTGACGGCCCACAGGTTTACAGAACAGCGATCACGCTGGATGAATCCGCTGATGACAGCTAAGCCGATAACCGTTCTAGACTTTTAGTTGATCGTTTCCGAGATCTGTTCGGGCGGATTTGCCATTTGATTTGCCGCAGCCGCATCAGCAACTATCAGCGGCATTTCTTCGATGACATCCCTGTCGGCCAAGGTTTGGATCCAGTAAGTGCCTGCTGTTGGAAATACCACGTTAACAAAAAAGCTGACATTGTCGGTAAAACCGCCCGGAGCCAGTTCTATCGGCGTTGTTTGTGACGTCACGACAACATTTAATCTGTCAGGAGAGAGTATGCGAACCTCTGTTTGGTAATGGCCCGCTCCCTTCCAATGGTTTATTACGGCAAATTTTATCAGCGACACGGGCAGCTTTTCGACCATGATGTTCTGAAATATTCCCATCAAGGATATTTTGTTGCCCATTTCTATGCGCACGTCGTCACAGAGGAGTGTGTAAACAAGTTGTAGATTCTGCATTTCCATCCAGCCATTCAGAAGAGTCCGAATAAAAGCTTATTTCCAGATACCCGAAAGCCGAGCCGTTTTACGGTCAAACCCTCAATGCTCTTTGTTCGATTGTTGCCTTTATCAACTGACAGGTCAAGAGTATAGTAGAGTTTAGAACACATGAGTTCGATAGTATCCGGCCAAGGCTCTGCACTGCGACTACCTCGGCTGAATAAATGGAACGGTTATGCTTTATTACGTTCTGATATGTATCTGTCTTGTACTCACCGGCATTGCCGGACTTCAGATGTCCTATATGCTCTATCTGGACCGTCTCGACCGCGAACGAAAGGAGCGGTTGAAGATCCTTGAAAGAAGATGTAGGCGTCTTACCAACCGTCTCGAAGCAGCCGAACGACAGCTCGAAGAACAGGAATTGCTCCTCTCATCTGTCTATGAGCCTGATGAGGAAGACGACGGATCTTGGGCTGATGTTATCGAAGACCCGTAAGCGTTGACATCCAGTTCAGCAATGGTCGCTCCCCAACCGCCGGAAAGTTCGTCACCTGATTTGAAACCGGTAACGAAGGCTGTTTCGCCTAATACTTTTCTGACGATCTCTCTTTGAACGCCTATACCTTTACCGTGGATTATTCTTACGAATTTTAAACCTGCTTTCACCGCTTCATCCAGATAGGCACGAAGAACATCAGCGGTATCTCCTGGCCGAAATGCGTGCAGATCCAACGAATCGGTAATTTCCATTTCTACCGGCTCTGATATCGCATCCATTACATTTGGTCCGTCCTGCATGTTCTACCTTTTGCGCGATTCCATATATTGAGCAACATCCTCGGGCGGCGTTACGCGAATGCGGTTCCGGTCGCGAAATACGACAAATCGCTTGTCATCCATTCTGCCTTCGGGGTGGCGGAGCTTTATTGTGAACGTTTTATTGTCGCCCGATCCCTCGACCCTAAGAGGGAGACTGCCCCAAACATCTCCCGTGGAACGCCATGCCGTATAGAACGACTGATCGTATTTATCGAAGGCAAGCACAAGTATTCCATCGAAATCAGGTTCGACACCGTCAACAGCTTTTGAAATATTCGTGCGTGTCAGTATTACCCAATTTCCCGGTGTCGCTGTTCGGTCTGTTGACACCTGAGTTCCCGGAATATCTGAATCAAGCCTCTGCCAGGTCACGAATTTTCTGTTATTCTGTTGAAAAAAGACGATCTCTGACGGTACGTTCAGTTCGACCTGTCGGCCAAAAAGCCATCCCGCCGGAGCCGGGGAAACAGAAGGGTCAAGCTTTACCAGATACCAGATGTCATACTTTTCATCTATTTTTTCGGGTTCGCCCTCTTCCTTCGCCGCTTCGATATCTTCATCAGAATCGCTTCCGGCTGGCCCTTTCTCGCCTTCTCCCTCGTCACCTGTTGACCCTTTTGGAACAAAGTTCCAATCCATGATCTCAAAGGTCGATCCGTTCGCCAGTCTGAATAAAACGTTCTCTGCCTTCATATCTGGAGAAAGCCGCAGATTTGAGGCTGCTCTCAGCTTGCCCGCTGCTTGCGGCGGCAGGTCCTTAAAGTTTTCAGACAGCTTTTGCGAACTTTCCAACACCTCATTGGTAATGACGTTCTGAGCTTCTATCCAGCCCTCGGTATTCTCTTCATCACGTGCTCTGACGCGATACCACAACACCCTCTCAAACTCGGTCTGATCCAGTACATCGAGCCGCTCACCTCGCTTGACCTCCAACAGATCGGCAGCGACAACGGCATACGAAGTTCTGATCTGCGCCGTTTTGGCTATGACTATCGCTGTATCACTCAGGCCGACAGCCTTTGAAAAACCGCCGACTATCGAATCAAGCAGACTGCAGCCTGATGTCAGGCCCGTAAGCAAAAGGCAAATTAGGATGGATGCGAATTTAGTTCTCATTCTGGTATTTCCGGCTTTTACGCCAATTATTATATCCCAATTTATCAAGTATCGCCCTCTGTCGGCCAGAGGGTTTTTCAACAACCCTGAGTCTCTTACTTCCAGCCACGTCCTGAAAACTAAGCCCAACTGCCTTCGTAGTATCGGAAAGATCGGCTTTTTCGCTTCCCTCAATGAAGCGTCGAACTATCGGAGCGATCTCCCTGTGGCCTTTCATTATCCCTAAAACAGCATTATTCCCATCGGCGACCGTCGGCGAACGATGATGTTTTTTGAAAACTTCGCTGAGCAGGTTTTCGACGGAACGGTCTTTTGAACGCTGGAGCATAGCAGCGTCGGTCATGAACGCGACCAGCAGCCCTCGTGCATAAAGCTCCGTCCCGTGACGCTCCCGTCGATCTTTTGCCAGCTCCACCAGCGATCTGCGTTGCCCAACCCCAACATCAACGGAATAGGCTTTAGATATCGTATCGAGGAAATCATTAAAACTTATACGATTTAATTGCAACGCTGTTCGCAGTGACTGATATAGAGCGAAGCCCTCATAGAACCATGAATATTCTCCGGTCAGGTTAACGCCGTTCGGCACCCAAAGGTGGAATATCTCATGCCGTAGTTGTTCGTGAAGCTGCTGCACGGAAAGGCCGGGCAATGTGGCATCCGATGATGCAATGACAACTGTCGCTCCACGCACCTCGGCTTCCCATTCGTCGAACGCAGGACTTGACCGCCGGGCCAAGATTATCAGGCTATTTTCCGAAGCAGGAGAACCAAAGACATCAACATAGTTATTGAAGATCTCTGCCGACGCATTGCTCATTTGCTCAGTGCTTGGCCCCCAAAGGCCCATCCGTATCAATCTTAAACTACCAGCAGATGTGTTTACATTTACCAATTCCCATCCGCTGCCAACACCCGCAATGGAACTTGCCAGATCAGCCGTCCTTATAATATTCCCGCCATCGTTTTCAGACGAGAATAGCCGCCACCTTTCGGGCATTTCTATTTCGATCTCAGCCGATACAGGAACGCCGTTAATACCGAAGGCAGGTAATATGTCCTCAAACATCAGCACTCCATCATCGCCCTTTATCCAAGAATTACCGGCTCTGATGTCCGAACCATTCCCAGCTTGAGCATCGATTGTATATCTCCACGAAACTATATCTGCATCCGCTACCCATTCTGTAGGCGACAGTTTAGTTAACTTGACCAGATCGCCATCTGCTCCAATTGCCATCATTTCGGAGATCTGCAATATATTTTGTCGTGATCTGATAAACCCCAGGTTTCGCCTGAAACCCTTTGCAGCGTTCGGCGAAAGCTGTCCGATAACGACCAACTTCCCTGTTTTTCCATCAATTTTCACCTGCGCGGTAATATCCTGGCCCGCCGCAAATGTAAAATTTTGTAAAATCAGCCCGAAACACGCCAAAATACAGGTTATCGGGGAAAAACGCGTTGACATCTTTATACGTAGAAATCTAAACTAGGCTTTCGGCATCTTGTACCGCTTCTAAGGAAAAGACAATCATATGAGTCTGATCAAAATTGTCGCTTACGCTCTGGCTTTGATACTGAGTCTGCTGTTCCTCGGCAGATTCATATTCTAATGGTTCAGGCCTTTTATTGCACAATGCCGGAAGTGATAAGCATGGCAGACCGTGTGAAACCATTCACGGAATTCTGCCTCTAATAAACTAAATTTTCAGCGGTCACAGTGGCCGCTTTTTGATTTTAAAGACTTGATAACTATCATTATTCAATATGTCAGAAAATAGAAAGATACGCCGGGCGCTCGTCAGCCTTTCGGACAAGGACGGCGCAGTGGATTTTGTCAGAGCATTGGTTGAAATGGATGTCGAGGTCATCTCGACCGGAGGAACTGCCCGAACGCTTCGCGAGGCCGGTATCACCGTAAAGGATGTTGTCGAAGTAACGGGTTTTCCAGAGATGATGGACGGACGCGTAAAAACGCTTCATCCGAAGATCCACGGAGCTTTTCTAGCGCTTCGGGATAACGACGAACACCTTGCCTCAATGAAAGAACACGGTATTGAACCGATCGATATGGTCGTAATCAATCTTTATCCGTTTGAAAAGACCATTGAAAACGAAGACGTTCTGCTCGAAGAAGCTGTTGAGAACATAGACATCGGCGGCCCTGCGATGATCCGCTCCGCCTCAAAGAACTGGCGTGATGTCGCGGTTGTGACCGACACACGGTTGTACCCCGAGGTCATTGAGGAAATGCGTGCGAACGACGGCTCGCTCTCGCTGGAAACACGGGCAAGACTTGCCGCTCTGGCTTATACGCGTACCGCAAGCTACGACCTCGCCATCTCTTCTTACCTTGCATCGCAGCTGTCAAACGATGACCTTGACCGCTTGGAGCCTCTCAATCCGCTTGGCGATCTTATATTCATAGATGCTTCGGAGTTGGAAGAAAACGAAACCGCTGACGCAGAACGATCAGGCGAAGAGAGCTTTCCTGAATACGGCATTGTCGAATTGGCAAAGGTCATCGACCTCCGCTACGGTGAAAATCCTCACCAAAAGGCCGCTCTATATTCTGATGGTTCCGGCCGCGGTATTGCCGAAGCGGAACAGCTTCATGGCAAGGAAATGTCGTTCAATAATTATGTTGACGCCGAGGCCGCATGGAACCTTGTCAATGACTTTGACGAACTTGCCGTCGCGATCATCAAACATACAAATCCTTCGGGTGTCGGTCTTGGAAGTTCTGCTCTGGAAGCCTATAAACGGGCACTTTCAACTGATCCGGTCTCAGCTTTTGGCGGCATCGTCGCCTGTAACCGTGTGGTTGATGCCGCCGTCGCATCAGAGGTAATAAATGTCTTTACCGAGGTCGTGATCGCTCCGGAATTTGATGACGAAGCACTGAACATTTTATCCTCTAAAAAGAATCTGCGTGTGTTGAAAGCCGACGCCGGACCGGACTCAGACGGGACGGAATACAAACAGATCTCCGGCGGATTTCTGGTTCAGGACAAAGACCGCCATCGCCTGTCCGCAGATGATATGAACATCGTAACGAACCGAAAGCCGACCGACGAGGAACTCAGCTCCATGCTTCTTGCGTGGAACGTGGCAAAGCATGTGAAATCGAACGCCATAGTCTTCGCAAACAATAACCAGACTCTTGGCGTTGGCGCCGGACAAATGAACCGCGTTGATTCTGTCCGCATCGCCGCCATGCGTGCCGAACGCTTTGAACTGCCGGTAAAAGGTTCGGCACTTGCTTCGGACGCGTTCTTCCCTTTCCGCGATAATGTTGACGAAGCCGCGTCCTTCGGCGTGACCGCGATCATCCAGCCTGGCGGTTCAATAAAAGACGATGAATCTATCGAAGCTGCAAACGAACACGGCATAACAATGGCATTCACCGGCATTCGCCATTTCAAACACTAAATGTTTAAACTTTTTTGTTAATGTAAAACTTTAACAAATACTTGACATTGTGGTTTGGTTCGTCTAATATAACAACATACAGGACAACTGAAGGAACGCTCTGATGGTCTGAAAACAGATCGGAAGGGCGTTTTTACGTTCCCCGGAGCCGGTTCTGTTATCGTAAATAACACTCGGATCCATGTCACGCATTAGAAAGTGTTTCGGTTCTTCTGTAAGCCTTTACGGTCGAAACTAAGACCGCCAAAAAGTTGCAAAGGCACGAAGAAGAAACAAAACTCCTGCGCATTCTTCGTAACGCTCGATTTGGGTTAGATATGTTATTTATGCGTTAATGACCGCCAAGAGGCCTCCGATGACTATGATCAGATCGAAAACGAGAAAAACAAAAGCTCCGAATAGAAAAAAGGCAGCTATCATATAGCGCCACCTGCGCATTTCGGTGTCACTAAGATCATACCTGACCTCGGCATGTGAGGGATTTCGGGGGTCATAAACAACATCAACGACCTGTCCTGCCTGATACAGAATATTTCTCGAACCTTTTCCATGTAACAAGTGCTGCCCGCCTTGAACAGTATGAAAAGCAACGACGGGAAAGTAATGTTTGCGATTGGTCCAATAACTTTTGATCTCAAGCACCCTTCCTTTCACCGTGACCCAGTTTTTGGCTTTTGTATCGGCGGCCCTTCTGTTGCTATAAGCAATGGAAAGAAATATTCCGGCGACCAGAAATGGTATTAAACTCATTGTGACCTCAATAGAATATGCGTAATATCCCCGCCGATCATGCCATTATCAAAAACCTGTCGTCTTAACGAAGTTGAAGGAGAACCGGCAAATCAGATCGAAATGTTGATACGAACAGTTCATCTCCATCAGTTGACACCGTGATCGTCCCGTCTTGGCCGGTTGTAACTATTTTCGACCCATATTCCGTCAGCGTCCTTATCGTTTCCGGGTGAGGATGTCCGAACATCGACCTTCTACCGGCGGAGATGACGCTAATTGACGGAGCGGCCTTTGAGATAAACTCTCTGGTCGAGGAAGTACGGCTTCCGTGGTGAGGAACTTTCACAACATCGGCGGTCAGCGACCCCGCAAAAGCAATTATCGCTTTTTCACTTGCGGCCTCAATATCACCTGTTAAAAGAAAACTTCTGCGTCCGTAGGTCAACCTGATCACTAAAGACCTGTCATTACGCGACATTGCCTCAGTGCTCATATCATACGGCGGATATATCACCTCAACGCTAACACCGCCGACATCGAACCACTCACCGCTCCCAAGTTCTACTATCGGTACACGTTTCTTTGCCAGAACATCCTTAAGCTCACGTGTATGATCTCCCTCACCGTGAACTGAGGACAGATATGCCGCTGAAATATCAAAGTTGCGGGCGACATCGACCAATCCCTGTTCATGATCGGTGTCGGCATGGGTTGCTACCAACATATCAACGGACGAATATCCGCGTTCCCATAAAAACTCTGACACGACCGATTCACCTATGGTCATATTGTCAGGGACGAATTGTTCGGTCTGGTCGTTACTGCTGAAATTAACTCTGCCGCCTCCGTCAACCAGCATCGTTCTGCCGTCGGGAAAAGTGATAAATGTCGCGTCGCCTTGTCCTACATCAAGGAATTCGACTGTCAGCTTTCCATCCGGAGCAGGCGAACTGAATGGATGAAATGCGATGACCGCTCCAACGATCATAAGTGATACTGCTGAGAGAAGTCCGGCAGTTCGCAGCCTTGACCATAACCTTCCGCTTTCGATCGCAAAGATATCCCATCGGTACAACAGCCACGCCAAGACCAACGCAGGAATAAAATAGATAAAGTAAAAAATGCGTCCGGCGCCGGAATAGATCGGAACTCTCATGCTAGCCAGCGGCCCTTCGACCATAGCGGCCGAACTCCACAGCATCAGCCTATTGAGCAGCTCTGTCAGTTCAACGAAAGGAATGGACAGGATATCGGCGACACTTCCTATAAGGATCGCTGCCACGGCGGTAAAACTTTCCAACGCCAGCAAAACACCGACCCAAATATTCAGTATTAAAGAAGCTATCGGAATACGATGAAAATAGACGATCAGAAACGGCAGCAGCAAGATCTGAACTGAGACAGATACTATCAGCACCTCGGTTACATACGCCAAGAGGCGACGCATTGAATAAGTAAGATATTTGTTTCGAAGCGGATGCTTGAACAAGCGTGCCGACCATACGTTACGCTTACTTTCTATCTCCCATGCCGCTTCATTCCAATACAACGTTTCACAAAATGTGCTTAAGCCCGCGCTCGTATTTGGCGGAAAAGGCCGTTCAGATGTTGGCATCCAGTTGCCGATGGAGCGAAGCCTCTCTATCATCGGCATCGCAAAGATCACGATGCCTAACATGCTGGCACACGTTAACTGAAACGACGGTGAGAACAGGTCTTCCGGCTGCCAAACTATTAAGGCAAGCGTTGTCAGCCCGAGCGAGTTCAGCGGCGAAGCATTTCTGAACATTGCCAAACCAAACAGGATCGCCGTAAACATCAGACACGCCCGCACGACCGGCGGTTCGCCGCCAACAGCAAGAGAGAACGCCCACAATAGCGGCACTGTGATCACAAATTGCCATTTTCGGTTTTCCGTAAAGCGGCTTACCAACAAGAGCAGTATGCCGCCGATGAACGTTATATGCAGCCCTGAAATTATAAGAACGTGAAACGTTCCGCCCTCGCGAAAGATATCAGCCGTAGGTTTATCCAGAAAATGTTTGCCGCCGAGAGATGAAGCTATCAGTATGCCCGCCGTTCGCGGTGAGAATTTTCTTCTCACCTCGTCCATCAGCCAAAGCCTTGCGTCGTGGATCGCCTCCATCGGGTTGCGAACACCGTCACTAGCTGAAACTTCCAGCAATAGCGGACTTTTGACCGAACAAGCTGCGTCCACACCCTGTCTGTCCAGCATCTCCTTTCGCGATGAAACGCCCGGCGTCAGAAATCTCTCTTCACGTTCAAGCTCGCAGGTAAACCTTATTTCAGAACCGTCTCTGATCCGCAAACGTTCCAGGTCATCCAATGCTTCCGCAGAGCGGGCGGCGACGAAAACGCGTACACGACCTGAAACTTTTCTAGCATCACCGGCCTGCTCTATCTCAGCAGCATCAACAATGACAAAACGTCCGGCAAATGCCGGCTCGGATGCTCCGGCGACATTTCCTTTTATTCCTACAGTCTGTCCTGACGCAATATGACCGTTATCGTAAATAGACCTCAACCTGTTATCAGCAATGCTTGCCGACTCTATCTCGGAACGTAGCGTCCCCATAAAAAGAAACGCCGCCAGAAGGAAGAATGTCCCTGCGGTTCGGCTGCGAAAGACAAATGCAAATAAAGCAAATGTGCCGCACCCTACTGTCCAGGGCCAGAGAGAAAAGTCAGTATATTTGCCGATGACGATGCCGGCTGCAAAAGCCGAGAAAAGCCATACGAGAGGATGTGTTGTAAAACCGGATGTGCGGATAGAAGCCGTCATCGGTAGTGGTCATTCGGTCCTTACAAGGTGCCTTATCTGACGAAAGCGTTGATCGCTTATTCCCTGGACAAGCAAGAGGTCTTCCGGCCTGCGAAACGGCCCATGCTCACTGCGAAAAGCAACGATCCGTTCTGCTGTTCTTTCACCGATATAAGGTATTCGCGTAAGCTCTGCTACCGTTGCGGTATTTATGTTGACCGCGTCAGGAATTACGTGATGCTCCTGCGGCGTTGTCGTAACCTCTGCCGAACATGAGCTAATGAAAAACATCTGAACAGCTATGGCGACAACCGCAAAAACTTTGTAACTATTGGCAATACGCATCTTATCAAAAAGGTCGTAATTACTGCCGCGTTTGTGTGCAAAATGCTAGAAGTGCCCGTGTTACAAAGACTTGAACGAATTAACATCGGGGAAATCAGTCGCTTTTCCACAATTTCTGTGGAAAAACTTCTAAGGCTTGTTAAAAAGCCTTCATGTCCTTCTCTGAATTATCTTCCGGCGACACTTAACGCTAATTTTCCATTTCCGAAAGATCCTGCAGATCCTCGTAAGCCTTTTGAAGGACAGGCCTCGCTCTGGTGCTGCCGTCCATATCGCCGATATAACCTTCGCGAACCATTGCATCCAAAATAGCAGCGGCGCGTCCGTAACCGATCCTGAGGTGTCTTTGCAGAAGCGATGTCGATCCGCGTTTTGCGCTGACAACACATTTCAGAGCGTCCCAGAAAAGCGGATCTTTGCGGCCCGGCAATTCACCGCCATCGTCGATCTCTTCCTCGCTCTTGGTTATGGTCGTGTCATATTCCGGCCTGCCCTGACGTTTGATCTGATCGACTATTGCCGCGATCTCTTTTTCATCAACATAGGCTCCGTGAACGCGGACGACCTGCGACGTGGCAGGCGGCAGAAAGAGCATATCACCGCGTCCCAAAAGCCCTTCTGCTCCGTTGGCATCAATGATCGTTCTGGAATCAACCTTTGACGACACACGGAAAGATATGCGTGATGGAAAGTTCGCTTTGATGAGGCCCGTAATGACATCAACTGACGGCCTCTGCGTTGCCAGAACAAGGTGAATGCCGACGGCACGCGCCATCTGGGCAAGACGTGTGATGGATTCTTCAACCTCTTTGCCGCTGACCATCATCAGATCCGCCAATTCGTCGATGATGATAACGATATACGGCAGCAGACGGTGCGGATCGCCGTTATCGTCCCATTGTTCGATGGAGTTTCGCCGCTTTGCCTCCGCGTTATAACCGTCGATGTTCCTTACACCGTACCCGGCAAGGTCCTTGTAGCGGCGTTCCATTTCTGTAACGGCCCATTTCAGCGAGATGGCGGCGCGTTTGGGATCGGTGATGATCGGCGTCGCCAGATGCGGAATGTCGGCATAGACGCCAAGTTCAAGCCGTTTAGGATCGACCATTATGAACTTAACTTCGTCGGGCTTTGCCTTATACAGAATGGAAACGACCAGCGAGTTTACACCGACCGATTTACCCGCACCTGTCGCACCAGCGATCAACAGATGCGGCATCTTTGCCAGATCGGCAGCATAGTTCAGCCCATCGATGGTCTTGCCAAGAGCGACGGTCAGCAGCGATTGCGATTCGGTAAATTTCTTTGATTCGATCACGTCACGCAGGCGTATCGTCTCTCGCTGTTGGTTCGGCACCTCGATGCCGACGTATGCCTTGCCAGGTATGCGGTCAATGCGTATCGACTCCGCCTTTAAGGCTAGGCAGAGATCATCTACAAGCCCCGTGACGCGGGAATATTTCACACCAGGATCGGGTTTGAATTCGTATGTCGTCACGACCGGGCCGGGACAAATGTTTACGACCTTTCCGGCAACGTTAAATTCCCTCGTCTTTTCGACCAAAGACCTTGCGATCTCTTGAAGCTCGTTGTTCTTCTGTTCTATCGGAGCATCGGACGGATGCAGAAGCTGTGAACTTGGCAATACATAATTCGCAAATTTGTCAGCATCGCCCGAAGTTACCGGAACAGCGTTGGCAGGATCTTCTGCCCCATCTTCATCGTTCTCGTTATCGGTTTCCGCCTGCCCTTCTTCTGTCAGGTCGCCGGTGTGTTTGACAGGTGCGACCGGTATCTCACCATCAGCGGGCAAGGTTTCCGGCTGCTCAACTACTGGGGTTTCAGGAACAAGAATGGTCGGCGGTAACTGATCTTGATCAGACGCCGGTTCATTAGGCCCGAATGGAGCTTCTGCCGCAGCGGCGGCTAGCGTTTCAGCGATATTTGCTTTTGTTTTTGCCGGATCGCTTATCGTGACCGTAGGCGTTTCGTCTTTCTTCTTTGCTGACCGCGTGTTCTTGGTTTTCAGCATAGAGGCATCGGCCGCCGCAAGAGATTCCTGTTCGGCACGTGCCTTTTCGCGGTTCTCTTTCCATTCGTCAAAGTGGATCTTGAAATTCTCTTTGGCTACGCGGAAGCTGTCCGAAAAATCCAGAAAGCTCAGATCAGTAATAAGCAGAAGCGATACGATAAACGATGCGAAAAGCAATATCGTCGCACCGACCGCAGACAGCAGATATGTTGCATAATGTGCGGCAAAACCGCCGATCATCCCGCCGTGCCATCCGGCCATTGCCGCCAGACCCGAAGCCGAGATAACAAAAAGGATAAATCCGATGGCGCGGTATATCGGCGGACGAAGCACAGCCGAACGAAACACTCGCCAGGCGATAAGCCCGAGCAATGCAGGAAGTATATAAGCAATGACCCCGGCGATAGAGAACAGAAGTTCTGCAAAATTGGCACCCACAACCCCGATCCAGTTTTGCACCTTTTCTGATGATGCTGTGTTGAATGTCGGGTCGCTGGGATTAAATGAAACAAGACAAAGAAATGTCAGTACGGCAAAAGCCAGCAGAACGATCGCAAGCACTTCATTGACCCGCGAGGTCGCCGGCGGCACAGAGCCGTTCTTTTTTTTGAGCAGCGTCGCACCATCATCAAGACAGAAGTTCAGCTCTTCGTCTTTATAGGTCTTGCTGCATTTTGGACAGATCTTCATCAATTACTCGCAAAGCCCAGTCAGTTCTGTGTATTTCGACTTTTGTCTGTGTATTCTGTGGTATTTCCTCAACCTACAGGAGCTTTAACACAGAAAGCACAGAACAAAGACACAAAAAGACTTTTCAGACACTCTCAAGTTTATACCGCAAAGTCACCCCGCATTCCCAACACCTGCGGTCTTTTTATACAACAAAAATTCCTTTATAAAATCATCCAGATCACCATCCAATACGGCTTCGACATCGCTTTGTTCGTATTTTGTTCTTGTGTCTTTTACAAGCCGGTACGGATGAAGAACATAATTCCTTATCTGCGAACCAAATGAGATGTCCATTTTGTTGGCTTCGAGGTCGGCGGTTTCCGCTCGTCGCTTTTCAAGTTCCAGTTCGTATAGTTTTGAACGCAGCACCTGCATTGCCACGGCGCGGTTCTGTATCTGCGAACGCTGGTTCTGACACGTTACGACGATATTGGTCGGCAAGTGCGTTATTCGCACGGCGCTGTCCGTAACATTGACGTGTTGGCCGCCAGCACCGGATGAACGATAAGTATCTACGCGGAGGTCCTTATCCTCAATATTGACCTCGATATTTTCATCGATCTCCGGCGAGACGAACATTGATGCGAACGACGTTTCGCGGCTGCCGCCCGAATTGAACGGCGAGATGCGGACCAGGCGATGAACGCCTGCTTCGGTTGCCAGCAGGCCGTAAGCATAGTCGCCCTCGACCCTGAATGTGGCGGATTTTATCCCGGCTTCGCTGCCCGGCTGTTCATCAAGTATCTCTACCTTAAAACCTCTCCGCTCTGCCCATCGGATATACATCCGCAAAAGCATCTGGCAAAAATCCTGTGCATCTGTTCCGCCCGCACCTGCCTGCAATGAGCAAATGGCGTTGTTGGCGTCGGTCTCGCCCGAAAGCAGGGACTGCACCTCAGCCGCGGTCACATTCTTTTCAAGCCTGACTATTAATTCTTCAAGCTCTTTTGCCGAATCCGCATCAGCCTCGGCAAACTCGAACAGCACATCGGCATCCGAAACGCCCGTTTCAAAATCTTTTTGCTGGTTCAGGGCCTTTTCTATACGGCTCCGCTGTCCCATCACCTTTTGGGCATTTTCAGGATCGTCCCAAAAGCCCGGCTCCGATATCTGAACCTCTAATTTATCAAGTTCGGCCTGTTTTCCCGCCGGGTCAAAGAAACCTCCCGAGCTGGCTGACCTTCTCTTTTATCTCTTCGTATTTTGACTGCAATTCTGCCAATTCCATATCAAGTTAGTTTAACCAAACTCCGCGCTTAAGCCAATGCCGGAACACCTCAACTAATTGCGGGATGTGTCGACAAGAAAAAAGTATTCATTCCGCGGTGTGCGGAGCATGCCGATATGTCAGTAGCTACACATGAAGCGAAGCGGAATGTGTCACTAAAAGATGTTTTCATTCAGCGGCGTGCGGAGCATGCCGTTGTATCAGTAGCCACACATAAAGCGAAGCGGAATGTGTCACTAAAAAATGTTTTCATTCTGCGGCGTGTGGAGCATGCCGTTATATCAGTAGCTACACATGGAGCGAAGCGGAATGTGTCACTAAAAATGTTTTCATTCATCGGCGTGCGGAGCATGCCGTTATATCAGTAGCTACACATGGAGCGAAGCGGAATGTGTAGTCAGGTCAAACAACACACGCTTAGCGTGTGAAACACGCGGCATATCTACCCGAAAACATTTCATTCCCACAAATATTTCTCTTCGAAATCAATATTGTGCTTTTTCAACATCGCAATATATTCCGACTCAAATGTACTCCTTTTGTGATGTTCTTTTTGATCCTGGATATATTTTTTAACAGCTGGCACAACAGATTCGCTAACCGTAAAAGCTGCATAGCGGCGCTGCCAGGAAAATTTTGGTGAATATTTTTTCGCCCATTTTGAGGAACTTGCTTTTAGATCACGCATGAACGAAGGCAGATCACATGGAGCAAGTGAAATAAGAACGTGAACGTGATCCGGCATTCCATTTATGGCAATAACAAAGCCGTTAAGACGTTTTATTATGCCCGCTAGATACTTATACAATTCGGCTTCCCAAGTTTCGTTTATAAAAGGCAGCCCGCCTTTTGTCCGAAACACAATGTGATAGATCAGTCTGGTATGTGACATAGTAGAATGACCAATTTATAGAATGTAATGCGTGGCCGGGAATGTTATATCAAACAAACAGATCAGGTCAAATATGCCGCATGTTTCACATGCTCAGAGGCGTGGTGGATGTCTGGACTACAGGTTACGCACTTCGTGCTACACCTGTAGCTAATGTTATGGCCGTGTGTTCCGCACACTCAAATTTGCGAAAGGCCTAAACCTGCGTCAGCAGATTTGACTGGAGCGCAGGCATCCTGCCTGCATACGCTTCGCAGAAGCGTTGTATAGTTCATTACCGCCTGCGTCACCAAGCGGCAAGGTTTTGACCTAACGACATCCCGCATATCCTCAAAGATCCATATACAGACTCTCCGCCACTCGCTCACGCGAGCGGTACCGACATGAGAATCTATAACTCTTCCCCATCACCTCGCCCCTCACGACTCTCTACTCTCCACTCTCTTAGCGGCTTGCCGCTTCGATGTGCGGAAAAGCTATGCTTTTCCGAAAAGAGACATTGTCCATTGAAACCATTTATTGTCTTCGTCGAAAAATCGCATAAGCTAACAACCCGACTGTCACCATCGAACACAGCCATGCGAACCAGTCGCCGTATTTTACATAAAAGGTCTGTGAACCGTCGCTTTTTGGCACGCTCCAAATACGTGTGTCCTCTTGATACACTTTTGCAGCGTCAATTACGTCACCTTTTGCATTTATATACGCCGTTATGCCGACATTTGTCGCCCGAATGACCGGACGGTTGGTTTCAACCGCACGAAAAACGGCATTTGCAAGATGTTGGCGAAGCACCGGCGTCGGGCCAAGGTAGCCGTCGTTGGTCATCTCTATCAAAACGTCGGCCCCATTGAGAACAAATTCTCTGCCCAATACGCCGAAGTGCGATTCAAAACATATCAATATCCCCGCCTTCATATCGGCGATCTGCACAACGTTATATTCCCGGCCGGGAGCAAACGTACCGACCAGCGTCGGGATAATGGATTCGAACGGCCACGGCACCATCTCGCCAAAAGGCACAAGGAACATCTTGTTATACTGGCCTGCCTTTTGACCTTGCGGATCTACTAAAACCGCCGAATTGAAATACTTGCCGGATGCCGCGTCAGGCTCGGCCGAATTGAAAAGAACGCTGACGTTATTTCGCCGTGCAAAACCGTTAATGAATACCTGAAACTCCTTATCTTCCTCGTACTGAAAATTCATCGGAGATTCCGGAAAGATAACTGTTGTCGGTGATTCGTTGTACGTTGTAGGCGGCTCGTTTAACGTACTCAATGCTGCTTCGGCCATTTCTACATGACGCTTTCTAAGCTGTTGCCATTTTTGATAGCTCAGGCCGGACATCGGAACTTTCGGCTGAATAGCGACGATCGTTGCAGCAGACGGCCGCTGACGGTCAAATATATCCGCAGGCTCGTTAAAGACGAATAAGCTACAGAACAGAATAAACAGGACAAAAAGTGCCGAGAAAATGCTTACTTCAACGCGTCGGCGCGACCAGCTATTAACGGCGTAATACAAAACGGCCGCAGGGATCAGACAAAGAAAACTAACTAGCATCACTCCGCCGATCTCGGCAAAATGTAAAGTGACGTTGAAGAACGCCTGTGAATATCCAAGAGCATTCCAGTTATTACCCGTCAGCCAATAACGCAGAAATTCGGTAAAGACCCAGACGAAAGGCGATGCAAAGACTGCAAGAAAACCGAAGCGTCTAAAAAGTAACGCCATCACCGCACCGAATATCGCCGGAAAAACACCGACGATCATGCAGACGATAACAAGCAGAAAGTAAGCAAGAGCGACAGGAAAACCCGCATACGTGATCGGGGCAAAGGTCAGCCACCAGCATGTACCTATAAAGAAAACGGTGCCGAATATCCAACCGGTGACAAACGCCTTCGCGACCGACCCCTTTTCTCTCTCTAGAGCAAACAGCAATGGCAGAAACGCAACGAACGCCGCAGGCGCGAATTCGATCCCGGGAAATGCGAGTATCAGCAGCACAGCCGCAAAGACAGAAAGGCCGACACTTGCCCAAGAAGGAAAAAGCTCTTTGATGCGTCCAAATTTCACCTCATCATCATATCAGACGATCGGCGACGATCACTTGTAACAAAAAGCTTTGTTGGAACTTGTACTAATTTTCACATTTACCTTTAATCGGTCAGATGAAGCATTCAATCTGACAGTTTGGGGCCCCAAAATACAAAATTTGTCATTTTAAAATGACAAATTACGTCAACCGCATATTTGTATGTCAGTCACGCATGTCAAAATGAATTAAACAAATAAAAGTCGGTCAAAGATCCTTTCAATTTGAACGATTATTCACAAACACTCTGAAACCCTTGTATTTACTGGTTTAAAAGGATAGAACCCGGTCACTTGTGACCGGGTTCAGATAGGAAGGACAACTGAAGGAACGCTCGGAAGGTTTCAAGCACAGTGGCAAACCGCGCTCGGAGAAGTGTTGGCGGCGGGGTCTTGACTCTTTTAACTCTTCGAATCAAGCTAGCCGCTTTTCCTTAAAGCACGTGGCGTGCCACAAATGCGATTTCGCGTTCCAACAAGTGATTTTTTTATTTACATGGCTCTCTAAAAGGCGTTTTTAGACCCATTAGAGTAATAGAATGCTGCCGATCTATAATGACCGGCGACATTGACCTAAAACGGACAAGGACTGCACTATTTGGAGCATCGGTCAGCCTGTCTTTGTAAAGAGATAGCTTCTGAATTTTCCGGATCGAGTTCCATAGCCGCCGCAGCGTAAGTTTTTACCTGCTGGCATTCGTTCCTTTCCAGATAAATGCGTCCTAAGACAATGTGAGCATCTATCAGGCGATTATCCCAAAACAGAGCTGTTTTCAATGCGCTGACAGCCTGGTCGCGATCGCCACGTCTAAGATGGATCTTGCCCAGTATCAAATAACTCTCTGCGCTCATCGGTTCGGTCACAAGCAGACGTCGCAAAACCGTCATGGCCTCATCATCATTGCCATTCTTGTAATGTTCACGTGCCTGCTGCAAAAGCCCTTCGGCGCCGCTTGGAGGACGCTGAACCGCTACCGATTCACGCTGGCTTAGTATCACACTGACAAAATCTTTGCGTTGTGGTTGTTCAACCCTTGGTGTAATGATCGAGACAGTCTTTGATCTTGTCCATTCCCTTTCCAGATTGGCGTACTGATTACCGGCCGCAAGCAGTACCTTTGCCTGGTCATCGACGGTCACGGCGGTTTCATCCTTTATATCGGCAAGGCTTTTTGCCAAAAGGTAAAATGCTTCCCCGTCTCGTTGAGAGACTTCCGTAAGTTCGCTAAGCTGTTCGGCCGCACGGATATGATCTCCCTGCAAGAAAAGGGCAAGTCCGTAGTTAAAACGAACGGACAGATCATCAGGTGCGGACTCGGCAGCCTTTTGGAGCAGCTGAATGCCTTCATTGAGCAAAGCCGCCGCTCTGGCAGCATCGCGCTTCTCTGCCCTTGAGGCTTCCAGCGAAATAGCACCGAGCATATTGTAAACACTGGTTATTTTTAATTCTTCCGCAATGGGCCGCAGAACGCTGAGCGCCTGCTCATAATTTTTCTGCTGCCAGCGGATCGCTCCTATGTAAAACGATGCTTCTGCAAAACTCTCGTCATTGCATTGCAGAATACGACCGGAACCGCTCGCTTTTTCACGGCAAAGCTGATTAGCAGAAATAACGCGTTCAAATGAATCGACGGCTTCAGACAGGCGATTACGGGTGAGATAAAGATGTCCTAATTCCAGCGCTGCCTCAACGAATGTCCCTTCAGCTCCTGAATCGGTATAAAGCCGCATCGCGTTCTTGAAATAATTTTCACGCGTTTCAGGAATGCTGGTCAGAAGACCTTTAATGTATGCCTCGAACGCACGTGAGGGCACTTTATTGGCCGCAACAACTATGTCATTTTGCGAGTAAGCAAGATTCTTGTCGCGTTGATAAAGTACCTGATAGGCAATTTGTCCCTGCATTGTCTGAAGGTTACCAAGAGCATCGGTCAAAACGATGTCACGCTGCACTTGTCTATCACCAATTACCTCGCTTAAGAAGCGTCCTTCGTTGACACGGATGATACGCGTCGTCACATTTATGGTTGCCGCGGTATCCTCTTGAGCCGGAACGATATTGTAACGGCCGGATATCAACAGTGTCGCTCCGCTTTCGCGGGCAAGACGCAGCGATGTCGCCAGACTCGGGATGCTGGTCAACGGTACTCTTAGTTTTTGCTGGATCAGCTTTCGCTCATTATTAGATATGACATTCAAACCGGGAACATCAAGCAGATCGGAAAGACTAAGAGCAAAACTTTCGCCGACCCAGTTGAATTCCGGCTTGTCAGAGCGGTTTTCGAAAGGGAGTATTAAGATCGTGTCTGAAGCATTCTGGACTGTCTGAGCGGTCATGGCGAATGGAATCGCCATCAGAACAAAAAAAGCTTTTATAATATATCTGTTCAACATTTAATTGCCCTAAAATAAAAAATTCGCTTGGGGTGCAAGCGAATCGTCAAAAAGCTATGATGCAAAAACTGTGATAAAAGATGGTATCCGGTACGGGATTTGAACCCGTGTTGCCGCCGTGAAAGGGCGGTGTCCTAGACCCCTAGACGAACCGGACACATAAATGCTCCCTAAACGAACCCAAGAATCGCAAGAGAACTTTTCAACCTTATCGCCTGCAAAAAAGGCGAACAGTAAGAATACCAAGTCGGCATTTTGATTGTCAATAATGAATTAACGGTAGATAGCCTTTCCATCTGGTGAGTTTGAAGTTTATGCTACAATCCCCACTTATCAACATTATTTCGGAGGGAAAATGGGAACGAACTTTGTAAGATCGGTCACTAATGAACCGGGCGTCTTTTTCTTGTTTATACTGACCTTTTTCCCGATGACACTAAATGGGCAGACCACAGAGACAGAAGATCCTCCCGTGCCACCTGCATATATTCTTAATCTGATAGCCTCGGCAAATAACGTAGCTGCCGAAATGTCTGTTCAGATACACATAAAAGTCACCGCATCGAAAGAACTAAAGAACCAAGAATGGCGAAAGCAGCTGTTAGAGGATGCTTATCGAAACACCGAGAATGTAGGTAATAAGGTAAGGCGCGTCGTTATACCCATAAGAGGACGGTCAATAGATACTCACGCCGGATATCTTGGCTATGCTTACGATCAGAAGATCGATTCTCTTTCATTGAAAAGCCGTATAATCCTGGAGATATTAAAAATTGATAAGGAAAGAGCCCGTCAGATGGTATTTGAAATGAGCGGCAAACTCGGCCTAAAAAAACTCGAATGTGAAGAACCCCTCGTATATGACGTAACAGATATTTACAAAACTGTCGGGGTTGTTGCCGAGGAGTCGTTCTCAAAAGATGAGATCGAAAACGGAATTCGAGTACAATTTCTTTTGCCTTGGATCGAAAACATAATTTCGCCGGCTCAGCTCGGCCCTGCGTTCGATCTCCTCAAACAATTTAACGATATTGAGAATGAAAAACATATTCTTTCTAATGCCCTCGCAAGATCACTCAAACAGAACTTTGACGACGACCGTTCTTTCTACAAGGTAATGGAGCGTGACCGCGTTGGATCCCATTTTTTCCCCCTTATTAGTGGTCTTTCGGGACCCGCAGGCATGGAGCTTGTTAACGGCTACCGCGAATTGCTTGTGAAAAATTTGAGATCGGGACGATGTTCTGACAACCTTCTGAAAACAGACGAAGAACTCCCACGATTTGTATTGGATGCGAATAGTTTTCTAGGTGATAAACCATTGGGGCGAGACGATGTTTTGGCAACTGAAACTCTATCAACGGCGAAGGACCCTGATTATTGGACATCAACAAATGCTAAAAGGATGATGACGGAGTTTCGTGAGCTGAACTGGTCTTTCGGTGATAAGCCCATAAGTGAAGCGGATAAGACAAGCGAGGAATGGATCTTAAGGGTACGCATGTATTTGAACGAGCTTTCAAAGTGGACAGCAGATGGCGACGAAAGCGAGTCTGAAGTTTTCCATCAAAAGTGTGTCCTATATAAGGTTCTTCTGGACAGGGTTCCAAATGGGAATCTGAAACAAGAAGTTTTGCGTACCTATATCTCCTTTCTGCATTCTTCACAGATGCAGAAAGACAGCTTCATAGAATGGTATTTTTACGTCAACGGACTCGCGTCAGAAAGTGG
>JAHBSH010000001.1 GCA_019639215.1 Acidobacteriota bacterium | reverse complement strand
GATGAATGTTTGCGTTTGGCAAAAGATCTTGGCCACGATGTTATGTGGTTAGGTGTTTGGGAACACAACCCTCGAGCGAAACGCTTTTACGAAAAAAACGAGTTTCAGTACGTCGGCACGCATATATTTCAGCTTGGGTCAGACTCACAGACGGATCTGCTAATGCAGAGACATATTTGATCCTTGAGGTTTCTTCATAGATGAGATAATGTCCTATATGTGAGACGTATCGATAATCCTCCAAATCCTTACGACAGATACTCTGCTGAATACATTGGCGAGCCACCACCTACCAAGCTCGAGATCTTTGAGGAAACCGCAACAAAAAAGATCATTACAAAAGCATTTGCGAGCGGTTGGGAAGGAGGCTGGCGATATACCGTAAATTGCTATCGCGGATGTGTTCACGGCTGCACATACTGCTTCGCACGTCAATATCACGAGTACCTCGGCTACGGCGCGGGGACTGATTTTGAGACAAAGCTGGTTGTTAAACCAAATGCTCCCAAGCTGCTTCGCGAAGAACTAAAAAGATCTCGCAACAAGATGCCGCATCTTGATTTTTCGTTTGCGACCGATCCTTACGTCGCCCTCGAAGCTGAGTATAAACTGACGCGGCAATGTCTTGAGGTCTGTGCCGAGTTTCAGGTTCCTGTCGGTGTGATAACAAAATCTCCTTTGGTTACACGCGACATCGACGTTCTAAAAAAGCTGAACAATGTTTTTGTTTACTTCTCTTTGCCGTTTCTGACCAAAGAAAGATCAAATCCTTTTGAGCCATATACACCTGTTCCCGAAGCCCGTTTTAGAGCAATGAAAGCTCTTTCTGATGCTGGTATCAAAACCGGTATCGGTATTGCTCCGGTAATTCCCGGTTATAACGAATCTGACATTCCCGGCCTCCTTGAAAGAGCTAAAGAATCCGGAGCGACAAAGGCATTCATGTCGATGCTACATCTGGATACAGATTCGATAGAGGAATATTTTGTTCAGAAAATGCACGAACGTCTGTCACCGACCGCAGCAAAAAAGATCATCAATACAATGACCCGCGAACGCGGAGGCTCTCTTCGTCACAGAAACTATAATGAACGCAGTGTTGGAAAAACAGAACAATGGGAGGTGACGAAAAAGTTGTTTGATTTTCACGCAAAACGTCTCGGTTTTCGCAGTGGTGCCGAGAGTATTGAACAGCCTTCTAAATCAGTTTATGAGCCTGTACAGCAGAGTTTGTTTTGACCTGCGAGACGCCGAGACAAACTCAAACAGGATAAACAGGATGCACTAGACGATTTTTAGAAGATCCAGTATATTTATACGAATAAACTGCCTATCCTATTTGATTTTTCTTCTCTGCTTCTCCTTGTCTCTGCGGTTAATTCTTCTTTTTTGTTAAAATCAAATTATGCAGAACCGTATCGAAGTTTTTGAACAAATGCTTGCCGCAGATCCTGAGAACACGATGGTCATGTTTGGGCTGGCAAAGGAATATGAAAAGATAGGCGACTATCACAAAGTGATAGACGTATTGGAAAAATATATCTCTGTAGCCGAAGACGAAGGCAATGCTTACGGCACGCTGGCTCAGGCTTACAATACCGTCGGTGAACGCGAAAAAGCTATTGAAGCATACAAAAAGGGCATCGATGTCTCAATAGCTCACGGTCATCCATCAATGGCTAACGATTATCGGATGACACTTGATATGGATTTTGCTGATTGATTTTCGACACAAGCATAAACCTCAGCTTTTTTAATTCTCACCGGTTTTTCCGGTGTCTCGCCGTTGATAGGTGCTTTTGAGATGGCATCGACAACATCCATTCCTTTCATTACTTTTCCAAACGCAGCAAACTTTCCATCAAGGTGCTGCCCTCCTCCGACAAGGATAAAAAATCCGGTCGTGGCAGTGTTGGCTTCGTCACCACGCGCCATTGAAAGAATGCCGCGTTCGTGAAGTATCCGGTTTGGTTCATCTGGCAGATTTTTTCTGGCCCGCATACCTATCTCGTATGTAACCTGGCCTTCGCGTGAATACAGATCACCGCCCTGAATTACAAATCCCGGAACGACACGGCTGAATGTGGTCGTGTCCAGATAGCCGATACTGACGATGTTAAGAAAATTTCTGACCGCCTCGGGCGCGTGTTCAGGAAACATTTCCATTTCTATAACACCCACCTCGGTTTCAAACCGGACGCATTTTTCAGCCATAGTTTTTACGTCGGCATCATCGAAAGGCTCTTTTTTTACTTCCTTCTCCGGCCGCGCATTGGCTTTTGCCGGCTCTTTTGTTTCAGCCTGCTGCGCCGAAACATTTACCGCAAAAAGAACCATGATCGTTATTAAAAATGATCTCATAACAGCTAGATTTTCTGCGAAATATCTTTTGGTGTAAAGTAGCAGCATATTTGTTTCTATTTATAATGTCACGAAGCTTAGAAAAAGAGATTTTTATTCCAAACAATTTGCTGGCTCTTTCCCATTTTGAGATCTCTGTCGATATGATTGTAATTGGAATGTCGTCTTGGGAAGATGTTTCAAAAGTAGTTCTTTTCAATTTTTTAAAAGCAAACGTCGTATTTTTGGAAACATCATTTCTTGATAACGATATAGAAGATGAACCAGATTATCTTCAACTTCCTTGGGACACTATCGGCGTAGAGTCGCAGGAAATAGGAAGCAACCAGTGGCGTTTTACATTTTCTACAAACGTCATCGAGTTTATTTTTGAATCAGAGTGGCCTGAATATGATGTATCGTAAATCCAACATCCTTTCTTTGTTCGTTCTTTCGGTGTTTCTTGCTGCGGGTTCCTTTGCTCAGCGCGAGCTTGGGGCTAAACCTACAAAGACCGGCGGGCCTTTGGTATTTGAACAAGCTGCTTTCGACGTCGAATCTTACGAATTGAGTTTTAATGTCATTCCTGATCAAAAGAAGCTGGAAGGACACGCCGTAATGACTGCAAAGATCGTTATCCCAACAAACGTAATAATCCTTGATCTTGATACTCCGTATAAAGTTCTGCGTGTAAGCGACGGATCAAAATCGTTACAGTATGAAAGAGAAGAAAGCAGAATAAAAATATTCTTTCCTCAAACAAAACAGGTCGGTGAAAAGATCAAGACCAGCGTATGGTACGAAGGCGTTCCGCGTATTGCACCTAATCCTCCTTGGGTCGGTGGTTTTATGTGGACGAAGACGCCTTCCGGTGCTGATTGGATATCAATAGCGATGCAAAATGATGGTGCTGACCTTTTATTTCCGGTAAAGGATCACCCATCCGATAAACCCGACAAAGTAACTATGGATATAACGGTGCCGGATCCTTTGTTTGCCGTCGGTCCGGGTAAATTAGAAAAGACCAGACAAAATGCGAACAATACAACTACCTTTACTTGGAGAATGACACACCCGATCCCGAATTACTCGATATTGTTCGACGCTGCTCCGTATCGCGTTATAAAGGATTCTGTAAAAAGCATAACCGGCGAAATGATACCGATAGAATTTTATATCTTGCCGGAAAGTTTTGAGAACGGCCAAAAACTAATTGACGAAACTAAAAAATACAACGCTTTTTATGAAAAGTACCTTGGCCCTTTTCCTTTTCGTTCCCAGAAACTAGGAATAGTAGAGACGCCTCATCTGGGCATGGAACATTCAACCCATTTGGCTTACGGTAATAAGTTTCGTTATAACGAAGATGGTTATGATTGGCTGCAGCTTCATGAGTTTGGACACGAATGGTGGGCTAATCTTGTAACGGCAACAGATTGGCGCGATTTCTGGATCCACGAAGGATTTCAGTCATATATGGACTCTCTTTACCTGGAGCATCTTGGTAAAAAAGATAAGTATATGGAAGCAATGCGCCGAACTGCATCCAGAACCAGGAACAAACAGCCCGTTGCTCCACGTGAACAGAAATTCTCTTATGAGGTCTATCTCGCCGGGCCTGATTTTGTCTCCAGCGATGGTGATATTTACGGTAAGGGAGCAGTTATTCTTCACACGCTTCGCTATCTGATAGGCGATGATGCTTTTTTCAGATCGCTTCGCCGAATGGCTTACCCGACCAAAGAAATGGAAACATATACTGATGGCCGCCAGACGAGATTGGTCAACACGGACGATCTTCTTAACATCGCAGAAACCGAATCAGGGATGAAGTTGGACTGGTTCTTTGAGCTTTACCTTCGCCAGCCTGAGTTGCCGAAATTGGTGAGTAATATAAATGGCGGCCAAATAGAATTGCATTGGGATACGCCGAACAATATGCCATTCCCGATGCCGATAGATATCGTAGTAGGTAACGGAAAACCTATTAGATTTTCAGCAAATAATCAGAAACAGACCTACATTGTTTCTTGTTCAGAGTGTCCGCCAATTTCTATTGATCCAAACGGATGGGTTTTGAAGTCTCATTAGACTAGAGATACTTAGCTAGACAGAATCATATCCTTAGCGGCATCACTATGTACTTATAGTCATAGGCTGTTTCGCCTTCTATACGCATTTGTGTTGCCGCATTAGAATCTTTGAATTCAAAAGATATCTTTGTAGGCTCAGCTGGTTCCTTAGCCCTAGCTGTTGCTGCATTTGATCCGTCTGATCCGCCGTCGTCAGTTCCCGGTGTCTCGGTAACGGCATTCGCAATATTCTCTACAGAACTAATATTGTTCAGAAATTCCTGCAGATAAAGATGGTTAAAGCCTAGAGTGACTTCTTCACCTTTATAATCAGAAGGAATTACCTCAACACCTTCTCCATCCTCGCTCGATTGGGCCGTTATCTCTACTTCACCCTCGCGTATCAGAACCCGAATAGAACGATTTCTTTCATCAGCCATTAACGCTATTCGCCTGACAGCAGATTTAATGTCAGAGAGATCAAACGTAGCTTTTTTGTCATTGTCCTTTGGTATGACCATCTCATAGTTAGGAAAGTTGCCGGACAATTTTCTGGTAATAAGCAGACGGCCGTCGGTTTCAAAATAGATGTGATTCTGATCTTCTCCAAACTGAACTTCGCCGTCATAGCCACGTGACAACTTAACAAGCTCAAGTAACGCTTTTTTCGGTATCAGGACATCCATCTTTTCATCGCCGCCATTATCAAAGTGTCTCTCTACAAAAGCAAGGCGATGCCCATCTGTTGTTACCATTCGGGCAACACCGTCAGACACAATAAACTTTGCTCCTGAAAGTGTGAATCGGCTTTGCTCAGTCGTTATTGCAAACGAAGTGTTCTGAATGAAAAAAGCAAACACATCCGCTGGAAGGCTAAGCGGAGCTGATTTGAAAATCGGTATCTCAGGGTATTGTTCGCGATTTACTCCTGCAAGGCGAAAACTCGCTCTGCCGGCTTTCATCCTCACCCATTCGTTCTCTTCTTTTTTGAAATGAACATCACCACCGTCAAGTGTTCTGACAATGTCAAAAAGTTTACGAGCTTGAATGCACATCGATCCGGGCGTTTTAATATCAGCTTCCGCATCACAGCGGATCGTTACATCAAGATCGGTTCCCACGATACGTATGGAATTTTCTCCCAGGGATTCGATAAGAATATTTGAAAGCACTGGTATAGTGCTCTTTCGTTCCACGACTCCCTGAATATAACTTAGTTCTTCTTTTAGAGCGTTCTGCTTGATAGTGAATTCCATGATCGAAACCTCTCGCAATGATCCGCGGTATTTATACCTGACGGTTTTTGTTTTCTAATATCATACAAAACATATTGTATAAATACATAGCAGCAGTAGTATGGGCTGTTGATAACTGTAAAAATGACATTTATACCGATAAATACTGCTTTTTTTCATCCACATACTTATGTGGAAAACCTGTGGAAAATATGTCCTGAATGTGGAAAATATATTTTCGCATCTATTTTCCACATCTTTCCACAGATCAGTCATTGATTGCTTCGAGGAAATGTGGAAAATTTAATATAAGTGTTGAAAATAAACCACTTATATATATTACTCCCTTTAACTGCCTGTGGATATAATCAAAGATCAAATTAACTTATAAAAGCTTTAACTAATTGCAAAGACTATCGATAAACTCATTGATGGTCTTGTGGAAATTCCTATCGTCTCTGGCCATTGTGTCTATCTTTTCGTATGAATGCATCACTGTAGTATGATGCTTGCCGCCAAACTCTCTGCCGATCTCAGGATAGCTGTGTTTCGTCAGCCTTTTACACAGATACATTGCCACCTGACGAGGAAAGGCTATTGCCCGGCTGTTATTCTTTGCCTTTAACTCTTCTATAGTGAGTTTATAATGAGAGGCTACAACACGGGCAATACGCTCCATTGTCAAACCTTCCGGATGCTCACTGTCAATAATGTTCTTTAATGCATCCTGAGCAAGCAATTTTGTTATTGGCATTGCTCTTAGCGAAGATATTGCCACAAGCCTAACAAGCGAACCCTCCAGTTCGCGAACATTGCTTTTGATCTTGCCTGCTATGTAAATAGCAATATCATCCGGAAGATCAATGCCGTCCATATCTGCTTTTCTTTTTAGAATAGCAACTTTTGTTTCAAGGTCCGGCGGTTCGAGATCTGCTATAAGACCCCATTCAAAACGTGAATGCAGCCTTTCCTCCAGTTTAGGAATATCTCTCGGCGGGCAATCAGACGTCAGTACGATCTGTTTTTGTTCGTTATGAAGAGCATTGAATGTGTGGAAGAATTCATTCTGTGTTCGATCTTTCCCGGCAAGAAACTGAACATCGTCTATAAGTAGAACATCAATGGACCTGTATTTTTCACGAAAAGCAGATGTCTTCTCATACCTGATCGCATTGATAAGGTCATTCATGAACTTCTCAGACGTAAAGTATGAAACACGAAGGTTCTTGTTGTTTTGTTTTATGGAATGTCCTATGGCATGCATCAGATGCGTTTTGCCAAGTCCGGTCCCACCGTAAATAAAAAGAGGATTGTATGTGTTTCCGGGTGACTCTGCCGCGCCGAGAGCTGCTGCATGAGCGAACTGGTTGCATGAACCGACAACAAATTTGTCGAAGGTGTATTTAGGATTCAAAGAATTCTCAAATGATTCCTTTATAGAGATACTTATATCTTTTTTATCTGATTCTGTGTGGCCGGTATCGTTCTTCCAAATTAAACCCGTGTCTTCATCAGAACTAGGAGATATCTTTTCATGTTGTCTCTCACTTTTTTGTGCAGGAATATCAGCGCCGTCGGTTATCCATTTGATCGTGTAACCGGAAAGGCCAACTAAGTTAAGACAGTGGTTGAGAAGGTCTTTGTAGTAATCGTTTATCCAATCTCTGGTGATAGAGTTTGCTTTTAGATCGACGGTACATAATACTTCATCGATCGAAAGACACTCTACCTTTAAAAACCAGTTCTCAAAGATATGCTTATTGAGTCTTTTCTCTACTATCTCGAGAATTGAGTTCCAGGTTTTAATTTTGTCAACAGTAGCTTCCACTAACGGTCTCCAGTAAACTTTTTTCAAAGGACGGTTCTGAAAATTGAGAAAACGCTTCAGGTGGAAATATGAAAAGATCGGTCAGTATTTATTTTGGAAATATTTGACCTTCGGAAATACGGTGTTTAACTTACCGATTTCCAGGGAATTAACACTTTTCCACAATTTTTTCCACAGGGTTGTGGAAATAGAACCAAAACTTAAAGTTACACTTTAAGTGTTTTGTTTTCAACAATTTACAAGAACTAATATCTTCGAAACGGTTGACAGATTAACATAGACGAAATGTCTTTGCAAACAGAAATCCACAGAAATAAATTTTGTGACCATTGTCGTCATAAACCTCTTAATATGCAATAATTTGAAGCTGAGAAGCGGCTCTTTCTAGACCCTTAGAGGACCATTAATTTGGTAAAATCCGGTCATTTTTTAAGAAAATTTTTTCATGGAATCAAAAAACCTTGACGCTATAAAAAAGGAAATTGAAAAGGCCGTAAAGGACCTGACCTACGTAAGCGAAACAGACAGCTTATTTTCTTTAGTTTGTGTTCAAAAAGAGACGGGTGTTTCAATTCCGAGAATAGTTAAAAAGCTCTCTAGATCAGCAACAGGAAAAGTGAACAAGGAACAGATAGCCTCTTTTTTTGAAAATCTGACGACAGAAAGAAGTTGGCATAATGAGGAAAAAAGAAAACAGACAGAAAGGTATAGAAAATTACAAGAATTGCTTAACAACAACCTTTCAGATCTAATGTGTTACAAGATCGGCCGTGTAAAGATAGAAATATTCATCCTGGGCGTTTACAACGATCACATTCTCGGGGTTAGGACTGAAGCCGTCGAGACTTAAGCGAGATCAATCAAGAGAAAAAGATGCCTCAGCTTGGACGGCCCTTTCGGGATTTGAACGTCCGCTGAAAACCAAATAATAGTCACCAACATCCAAACTTTTTTTGACAACTACGTAAGATAGATGACCGGAACTAAGTATCGTCTGAAATTCTTTACCTTCCTTCCACAGATTAAAATTTTCACTGTCAAAAAGAAAAGTCTCGATCTTTTCATCTTCACTGGGCGACTTCATTGTTCCACTCAAGACGCCGCGCCTGTTAAGGTTTATCCGAAACGATAAATATTCGCCTGAAGGAACATTGATCGGGCCTTCCACAACAGTGCCCCGTGTATATTTGACGGTCTCGTTTATTTGAGTGACAGGTTCGATCTCGTTTACTCTGATGATATGAAAGACAGCGAAACCCGTGATAACGACCGCGGCAACAATGAGCAATATAGTGAAAAGCTTTGAATTTTCCATCTTTTGAAAAAATAAGGGGTAGAATGTTTATACAACATTCCACCCGATCTTACACCTTTTTTAGATAATCTCTATTGAGCAGGTTCGATACTGCCAGCGCCAGAACGTTTAACTTCGATGTTACCCGGAGACCCGGAGTAACGAATAGAACTTGCACCAGATGACTTTGCTTTCAAGCTTTGAGCTGAATTCACACTAGCCTTGCTAGCCCCTGAGGCGTCAACCGTGGCGTTTTGAGAAAGAAGATCCGCTGTGTTGATGTTTGACGCGCCACTAACCTCAATATTAAGCTCACCCGTCGTACCCGAGAAAACGGCTTTAGAGGCCCCACTTACATCAACGGTCAGAGAAGAGTTATTTACACTCTCAACCGATACTGAAGAGGCTCCGGATGTTTTAAGGTGTTCGATGTTTTGGACGGAAATCAATATCTTCATCGGACGTGTCGGCTTCAGGTTCTTAGAGGATCGAATGGTCAGGTTTTCACCATCAACTTCTGTCTCTATGAATGGCAAGAGATTATCTTCGGCTTCTACCGATATACTCTGTGTGCTGCCGACAACGATCTTAACATCAAAAACACCACTTACTTTGACAGATGTGAAGGACGAAGAGTTTCTCGATTCAGAAACTACATTTCCAGAACCCTTGATACCGCTCCTGAACGAAAAGACATCGCCAAGTGTCACCTTTCCGTAAGATATTGAGTTGGCAAGAACAACTCCCAGCATTACAGCCCCGATAAGCACCAATATACCGAACTTTTTCATAATTCCCTCCTTCGGAATAACCCGATCGTTAATTGATAACGATGGAAAGAGGTTTTAAGTTCAGCATAATTAAGAGGTGTTTACGGCTTATTAATTTAGAAAACCACTTACCCGTTGAACCAATGGAAAGCAGCTTGTCCAATCCCGATCAAAAGGCCCAGAAAGGCTCCAAACAACTCTATTGTTCTGAGGTGTTCCTTTGCTACGGAAAGTATAAGGGCTTCGAGTTTGTCGGCGGGATAATTCATTATCTTCTGTCGCACGACACCACCAACGTCGAAATCGCGGATAGCCTGCGGCAATTTTTCCCGGATAGCAGCAACTATCGCATCTGCGACAGTAGAACCTGCTGACCGAAGTTTTTCCTCAGAGATATAATCAGACGCTTTTCCTATTGGCGCTGAAAGAAGAGTGTCTATTTGACGGGCGATCATCTCATTGATCATTCGCGATGTTTCCGGCCGAGAGATAACCTTTATTAGTCCACTGGAAAGGGATTCTTTAAGTCTTTCCTCTGAATGTGGATGGATCGTTCTCAATATCGAATCCAGGCTATGAGGGCGAAAACGCTCAAGCGTGTCGCTGACAAATTGAGAAACTTGTTTTGTCATTGCTTCGCCTCGAAGCAGAGAAATTATGGATCGAGTTATCTGATCTTTGAGAAGGTTAAGTTGTTCCGGTTCAACAGTGCCGATAATGTCTGGGAGCGGCCTTTCCATTGCTTTATCAATGCTGTTATTGATGAACGACCGAGCCTCATCCGCAAAAAAATCACCTTTTAAGGTTTCCTCTATGCGTTTAGGAAGGCTTTCATTAACAAGATCATCAACCTCGCCAAGGAGATTCTCTCGTGAAACGAAGATCTTTTTGAAAAACGGAAGAGCTTCGTAATACTGATGAACTTCTTTTTTGATAAGAGATCCTATCTGATCCCTGGTCTTTTCAGCGGCGGCGATCTCTGTAAGATGATGGGCCATCGGAGCAACTTGTGCATTTGCCTTTTCCTTTAGAAGAACAACAGCGTCATCGGTGAACAGATGTCCAAGCGGTGTGTCGGAACTGATGAGGTCATCAAGCCGATAACCGACAAACTCCCTGATCTTTGCTTCAAGAGATCGTGACTGAATGGCTATGGATATACGTTCATTTACAAAATCGACAAGCTTTTGAAAGTTTTTCTCATCAACAACTTCAGACACACGGCGAGACAACAGGTCGTCGACACGTTTTTCTACTAAAGAAGAAACAGTCTTTAGTGACTCATCACTTCCGAGAAACTCCTCTATATGTTCTGCTATCTTGAACTGAAGTGAGGTTATAGAATCAAGCACCGGTTCACGGAGGCTTTGAGGCAGAGCTTCGATAAGCGAAGGAAATCTTTCGGTTAGAAGGTCATCAGTATATGCATCGACCGCTTCGCGGATCTTTCGATGGAGGAACTCCTTGCCGAGAAGCTCATCCATGATGGTTTCCTGAGAGACAAGTTCTTCGCCGACAGCCTTCCCGATGGCGTTTGCCAAGCGTTCGCGATGGCGGGGTATCATTCCCTGAGGAAATAGGGTCAGTCCCAAGATCTTGAATGGTTCACGCGGTCGAAACAACATCCTGACCGCAAGCCACGCTGCACCATAACCGTGAAATGTGGCGATCATGACAAGTAATGCCATTTGAAACCAAATATTGCCTGCAATATCGGCAAGTTGGTTGAAAAGGCCAAAGAATGTCGGTGAAAGTTCCATTTGAATGAAGACGGTTGCAGAGCAAAAGAAGTTCAGTCAATTGTTTAGAAGATCTGAAACCCTTTGGAGCTAAGGCAGAAATCGGAAAATTCCTTTAACCAGTCGTGGTCAACGCTGTAATTCTTCCATTGTTCGTCATCGTCTTTGTAGATGGTACCGTCATCCGGCTCAGACGTTATGCTCAGGTCAGAGAACATCCTTTTGTTCGGCTCCAGCTTTGGCAGGATCACCGTGTTGATCTTTTCGGCAATGAAGTGGGCGTCTTCTGCCTCAACCCGAACCCCCAAAGCGTTGTACCCCATTTGCCGGATCTTCCCGTCGCTTATGACATCTAGGCTCTTTATGATCTCCAAGACAGCCTTCCAATGCCATACGCTGGCAGAAAACTCATAACCCTCTGAACTCAGATCGTGTAAAGTGAAGCTCATATAAAAATGCTATATGTTAGTAGGCGTTATGGTCAACGACAATACTAACAGGAAAGGTTTTCGTGCGTACTTTCCTTAAGAATGTATTTTAACAAAAACATACGTTGCGTATTATAATCCTATTTTTCAAGAGAGTTTCTTATGACCATACCTATATCGTACGCGGACGCAGGTGTTTCAATAGACAAGGCCAATCAGGCGGTCGCAAAGATACGCGAACACGCGCGCTCAACATTTAATGAAAAAACACTGACGGAAATAGGCAGTTTTGGCGGGATGTTCTCCGGGGCATTTCCTGGAATGGCAGAGCCGATATTGGTTGCTTCAGCTGACGGGGTCGGAACCAAACTAAAGGTCGCGTTCGATACAGGAATACATAATACTGTCGGGGCCGATCTGGTGAATCATTGCGTCAATGACATTTTAGTTCAGGGAGCCAGACCACTTTTCTTTCTGGACTATTTTGCGACCGGAAAGCTAGATCCTGAGGTGACGGCTTCGGTTGTCGAAGGTTTCGCGACAGCCTGTCGCGAGAACGGCTGCGTTCTGCTTGGCGGCGAAACAGCCGAGATGCCTTCGATGTATGCTGACGGTGAATATGACCTCGCAGGTTTTATTGTCGGTGTTGTTGATAAAACAAAGGTCATTGACGGCAAGTCGATAGAGCCGGGAGATGTTGTCCTCGGATTACCCTCGACAGGTTTGCAGACAAATGGTTATTCGCTTGCCCGAAAACTCTTTTTTGAGGTCGGCGGATATTCGGTTGACACTTATGTTGACGAACTCGGCGCGACCGTCGGCGAAGCTCTTCTTGCAACACACTCCAGCTTTCTCCCGCAGATCGGACCGCTATTGGACAGCGGCATTATAAAGGGCCTGGCACACATAACCGGCGGCGGCTTCCTTGAGAACATTCCACGTATCTTGCCAGAAGGCGTTTCTGTGGAGATAAACCGCGGCTCATGGATAGAACCACCCGTATTCGGCCTGATGCAAAAACTCGGCAATGTAGATGAGAAAGAAATGTTCCGTACATTCAACATGGGTATAGGTATGGTCGTTATTTGCTCGGAAATTGACAGTGAGACCATTTTGAGCAACATTCCTGAAATTATCCGTGTAGGAAAAGTTACCGACGGAGAAAAGGTGGTTGAGATCGTCTAGGAGGTAATGAGCGCAATGTCATCAGGCTTATTTGATGAGAATGTTTCAAAGAAAGGAAACTACACAATAGTAATAGTTGCCATTGCAGCCTTTATCATTCTCGGCGGTACTGGGTACGGACTTTACCGGTATTCAGCGCCTCCACCAAAAGATGTTTCGAAAATAGCAGAGCAAGAGATCAGGGAAAGCATGATCTTTATGCTCGCTCAACCAAGTTTCACAGGTCAGGAGTTTAGAGAACAGCTTCTTGGGAAAGCGACCATTTCAAAATATGCGTGGAGAGACAAACAGGTCTATTTTACGTTTCCGGAAAGCAGCGAAGAGGAGTTCGGTGAATTCGTTAAAGAATATATTATTGATGAAAGTAAGATTGATTTTGGAAAGACTGAGGCTGGCCGCATAAAACTGGATTCATACACATTGAGGATCTCGCCATATGCTGCAAAATTCTTCAAGACAAACACCAACAATTTCAAGCTTAACACTGACCAGTCACTAACCTTTCCCTACGCAACAGTTTCTTATACAGCTTCTCTCAATGAGCTAAAGAATTTGGCGAACAGTTCACAGCTTTACGGCGGACAGCTGATAACGAGAGCCCCGAGCCGTAGAGATGAGCCTCAGTATGTTTTTGCCAACCACGGGATCATGGTAGCGAAACCGGAGGAGCCGTCATTAAAAAGATTGGCGGAGACCTTACTTTCGGAGGTGGGGGCAGGACGCGAAGAGAGGATACAAAGGCTGGTGGATTTTGTCTCAAATGAGATCGAATACAGTTACACAGAGGCTGTAGCTCCAAGCGAAAAGTTGAAGAGAGCAAGTGAAACGCTGATGACACGTAATGGTGATTGCAGCAATAAAACTATCTTGCTCGCCTCGCTTTTGGAACAGATCGGTGAAGAATATCTATTACTATATTCACCACGGCATATAACCGTTGCTGTTCCTCAAGGTAATTATGTCAATGATAACGGCCTTGATTTTACTTGGGAGAATAAACAGTGGCTCATAGCAGAAACAACTCTTGCAGGATTTCAGATCGGCTTTACACAAGTTAAAGAGGCTCGGCTTTTGACCAAAGTAAATTATGTTCAGACACCAAGGTTGACAGATCTGATATTTGACGCCAACTCTTTTGAAACACTGAAATTTTTCTAAGACCTATCAGAGAATAGGTTCCGCTTAGAAGCAAAAATAATAATTTCTATTGTATGAAGATCGGAATAATGATCTCAGGCCGAGGCTCAAATATGACGGCGTTGGTTGATGCCGTTAAGAGCGGCATGATACCCGCTTCAGAGGTTGCGGTTGTTATAAGCGATAAGGCTGATGCGGCCGGTCTGGAGAAAGCTAAGGAACGCGGGGTTGATACGGTTGTTATTGAAAGAAAAGGCCGCAGCCGTGAAGAGCATGATGCTGAGATCATCAATACGCTAAATACTTACAAAGTTGAACTGGTTTGTCTTGCGGGTTACATGAGGCTATTATCGCCTACATTCATCAAGGCCTTTCCAGATCGCATAGTTAATATTCACCCAAGCCTGTTGCCAAGCTTTCCCGGCCTCAATGTTCAGCAGCAGGCAATAGATCATGGCGTCAAAATATCCGGCTGTACGGTGCATTTTGTAAACGAAGAGTTGGATGCAGGCCCGATAATACTTCAAAGGGCGGTAGAAGTGAACGACACCGACACGGCGGGAACGCTTGCAGAGCGCATCTTGGAACAAGAACACGATGCGTATATCGAAGCTGTTCGGCGCATAGTGACTGGCGAACTCCGCATCGAGGGACGCCGAGCGATAATAAAATTACCTGAATGATCCGGCGAATCAGCCGTTAAGAAGAACCATCAACCAGTGATTCAAAACGCAGTACCGTCTTATCGCCATTGTGATTCATAAATTCGATGGTGTCTTCGCTCCCATCGGTGTCAAACTGGACCTCAACACCATGGACGTCCTTGATCTCGTCCTCCATCGATTTTTTAATTCCTTGTGATTCATACGAGCGAATGACCGTAACGGTCCTGCCTCCGAGAGTCGCCTTTTCAAAATGTCCCTCCTGCGATTCCTCTCTTACTGAACCACCTTGACCAAAAAGTTCAAAGCGGGCTCTACGTCCCTTGTTGCGTTCTGAGAACTCGGTCAGGAAATCATTCCATGTAGAAGGTTCGACAGTGCTTTTCTGCGTCATTATTGAATGCCTCCAAATAAATAATGGTCTAAAGATAGTTTCTATCAGAATACTCGGTGACCGCAAATGCCGATAAAGGTGTAGGAAAAGCCGCTTGAGTAGCCTTGACAAGAGACCCAGTAAAAGGTAGTTTAAAGGTTTTCACTTTCGGGTGAACCTGATGGAGAGCAATTATGCCGAAAAGAACTTATCAGCCAAACAATCGCCGAAGAGCAAAAAAGCACGGCTTCAGGGCACGCATGGCGACCAAGAACGGACGCGCAGTGCTGAAGCGCCGCAGAGCAAAGGGCCGCAAGCGCCTGACGGTTCAGCATTATTAAGCTTTACGTTACCGAAGGAAGCTCGGCTGCTGAAACGCGCCGAGTTTCTTCGTGTTTACGAGCAGGGAAAGCGTTTTGAAGGCCGTTTTATGACGGTTTTTATTTTGCCTTCAAGACACGACCTGCATCGTGTTGGCATTACCGCCACGCGAAAAGCGATAGGCAAGGCACATGACAGGAACAGAGCCAAAAGGCTTCTGCGTGAAGTTTTCAGGCTTAGCCGGGCAGAACTTGACCGAATGGAGCATAGGTTTGATTGGGTTTTGAATGCCAGACGTTCCATTGTTCAAAAAAAGCTCACAAAACCACTCGAGGAATTCAAACAGATCGTTAAACAAATAATTGAGGAAGAAAAAAGGACGCAGTAGCTAAACATCATTTCCTTTAGATCTGACGAAGTGTTTGAGTTTTATCATATGCCGCCTGTAAACACGCCGGTTTCTGTGGCAAAATGCGAAAATAGATGAAATTTTTGGTTCTGGATCTTTTGGGAGTATATAAGGCAGTTGTATCGCCTTTTTTGCCGCCCGCTTGCAGGTTTGAGCCAACGTGTTCCGAGTATGCGCGCGAGGCGGTCGAAAGATACGGCGCCTTGCGAGGAACTTGGATGGGGTTAAAGCGTATCTTACGTTGTCAGCCGTTTTGCAAAGGCGGTCATGATCCGGTCAAGTGAGGCTGCGGTCGTTTTATAAATGGAAAATAGCAATAATCAAAGTCAATACAGGTTTCTGATAGCAGCAGCAGCATCGATGGTCGTGCTGTTTGCGTGGACATATTTTACGCCCCCGCCGCCAGAGCCTGCTAATACTGCGAACACAACTGTAAACACCGCAGCGAACACATCTGAGCAACCGACGCCTCAGCCTACGGCACAGCAGCCAACAGCTACGGAGGAACAAGCCGCCGATGATGTTCCAAATCGTACGATAACCATAAGATCGCCTCTTTATGAAGTAAAACTTGATTCAAAAGGTGCGGTTGCGACCAGTTGGATACTAATAGCCAATCGTTCGGAAAATGGCGAAACTCCATTGTGGGCAGATGGCTCGACCGAGGACAATAAGAAGCCTTTGCAGCTCATATCGCAAAAGGCTCTGGAGCAAACTCCGCCGACAGTTCCTTTTAGGCTTTTGACCGGAGACCAGAACCTAAACAGCTTCATCAACGAGCGAAATTATCAGACCTCAGTAGAAGAGAGTGAGATAACACTGGCTCCTGGTGAGGAGCGCCGTTTGGAGTTCACGCTTGCAGGAGCTAATGGTGTTGAGGTCAAAAAGACATTTGTTTTTCAGGCGGATAGCTACATAGCAGATGTCTCGGTTGATCTAAAACAAAACGGACAGGCGGTTCCGAATACAAAACTTGCCATCGGCGCCAGCATCGGTGACCACGCCATCAATCATCACACATTCTATCAGATCGAATCGGAAGCGGTTGCATCCGTCAATGGTGGCATAGAGCGGCATCAGGGAAATTACTCATTTGAATACGGAAGCGACGGCACGGCGGTTCTTAACGTAAATGGAGCTATCGACTGGGCAGGCGTAGGTGATGCATATTTTGCGATGGCGGCTGTTCCATCAACGCAGACGCAGGGATTGGAATTACGTGCTTCCAAATACGAGGTTGATACTCAGCCTTTTTATCCAAGCATCTTCAGTTGGATATTAAGAAGTGCGACCGTAAAGGAAACTCGCCATCTGGTAACAGCTTTTGTGCCGATAAACGCGGACGGTTCAGTTACCCGGGTTTTTACAGGATCAAAGGATTATTTTTTAATATCACAGCTGGATGAACCGCTCAGCAAGTCAGTAGGAAGGGAACTGGAATTTGTAAACATCATAAATTTCAGCAATTATCGTCCTATACGATGGATAGTAAAGCCACTTTCCGTGCCGATACTTCATGCGCTGCATTTCTTTAATGTCCTGACAAATAACTACGGCGTTGCGATCATCATCTTCACATTCCTGTTCTATTCGCTCTTGTTTCCGCTACGTTGGAAGCAGTCCGGCTCTTTCAAAAAGGCTGCCGGAAATGCTCCTAAAATGAAGGAGCTTCAGGACAAGATAAAGGCATTGCAGAAAAAGGGAGTTCCGACAGATGATCCGCGTATGCGTCAGCTTCAGATGGATCAGCTAAAGCTGACCAAGGACGCATTGCCTATCGGCGGTTGTCTGCCGATGCTGTTGCAATTCCCTTTATTGATAGCTTTCTATACGGCGATCACGATCTCGCTTGAAGCAAGACAAGCTTCATTTGCATGGATACCTGACCTTTCGGCGGGGGATCCATGGCATCTGCTCGAATTTGGTTTTGCCATATCAATGATCCTGGCAATGAAATTCACACCAACTGGCCCTGCCATTACACCTGAACAGCAGATGCAGCAAAAGATGATGGCTTATCTGATGCCGATAATGATGCTTTGGATCATGTGGTCGGCTCCGGCAGGTCTGCTGCTTTACTGGTTCTTCGGAAACATAGTCAGCTTTGGTCAGCAGATGATCATAAACCGCATGAATAAACCGGCAGATGGAGGAACAACAACCCCGGAGGTAGTCACATCGCTTCCGGGCGGAGTGAAGAAGGTAAAAGGGAATTAGCGACTCTTGAACCAAGGTGAACGAATATGAGTGATGTTTGTCAAAAAGCCGAGACATACTTGACCGAGGTGATCGGAGATCTGGGTTTTCAGCTTGATGTGTCTTCGAGGTGGATAGACGACGGCTGTCTGCTGAATCTAAGCGGAGCTGACGTAGATATGGCTCTGTCCGAAAACGCGGAGATGCTGGACGCTTTTGAGGTGTTGCTGTTTCAGGTAATGGGCCGCGAGCTAGACCGCGAACACCGCTTCATTTGCGATGCCGACGGCTTTCGTCAAACACGTAAATCCGAACTTCAGGCAATGGCGCGTTTTGCTGGCGAACAGGTCAGAAAGAGCGGCAGGCCGTTCACGTTCGGTGTCCTCAATTCTACAGAAAGGCGGATAATACATCTGACGCTCCAACAGCAGGAAGACTTGGCTACGGAATCGGTCGGATCGGGACGCGAACGCAGGCTTCAGGTCAGATTAAAATAGCTATTATTGCAGGGACGCAAAGACACAGAGACAGGATCTTCTTTCTCTGCCGCTTTGCGTCTCTTTTTCTTTGCGGTGAAATAAACAAATGGCGGATACGATAGTCGCACTTGCAACACCGACAGGCCGCAGCGGCATCGGCGTCGTGCGCCTAAGCGGTGATGTCGTACTCGATATTGCAAGGCGGATGATGCCGGAATCAGCGACTGCTATAAAACCTCGCCACTCTCATTTTACATCTATTTCAGATCCTGAAACTTCGGAACTAATTGACGATTCGGTTATCACTTTTTTTCAGGGTCCAGCATCATTCACCGGCGAAGATGTGATCGAGTTTGCGTGTCACGGCTCACCGGTCATCCTTAGGCAAGTAATAGATGTGTGTCTTCGCCTTGGTGCAAGAATGGCCGAACCGGGAGAGTTTTCACTTCGGGCATTGGCGAACGGTAAGATGGACCTTGCGGAGGTTGAGGCTGTCCGCGACCTGATAAATGCCCGAACGACCGCATCTGTCCGCCAGGCTGTCCGGCAAATGCGCGGCGAAATGTCGCATCAGCTCCAACCCATTAAAGATGAATTGCTCGATATCATAGTGGTGCTTGAGTCGGCCTTAGAGTTTGTCGAAGACGATCTTCCCGATTCAAACATTGATGACATATCTGAAAGGCTGAATGCAATACAGCAGCAAATGGAATCCCTTGCCGCTACGTTCAAAACAGGGCGACTTTTACGTGAAGGATTGAAGGTGGCTCTGATCGGCCCGCCGAATGTCGGCAAATCAAGTCTGTTCAATGCTCTTCTTGGTTCTGAGCGAGCTATTGTTACTGAGATTGCCGGAACAACTCGTGATCAGCTTCACGAACAGCTGACCATTGACGACATTCCGATCTCTTTGATCGATACTGCCGGGCTTCGCCACACCGATGATGTGGTCGAGAGTCTGGGGGTTGAGCGTTCGCGGCGGGTGATGGCGGACGCTGATGTCGTTATCGCACTAATGGACATCACAGATAAGAACTTAACAGTAAAAGGTTTTGAGGAGCTTGAGGGAGCGAATGTCATTTACCTCCTGAATAAGACGGATCTGGTTGACCGTGAAACGGCAGAGAGTGCAGCACGGGCGATAAGCGAAGAAACTTTGCAAACGCCTTTGCTTGTTTCAGCAAAGACCGGTCAGGGATTGGATGATCTGAAGCGAGCGGTAAAGGAACCTTTTGTTAGTGACGATGCTCCTTTTTCGGGTTGGATGATATCCGATGCTCGTCACCACGACCTGATAAGACGATCTGTCGAAGAAGTGGAAAGCTCTATTGCCCTTTTAAAACAACGCTCATCAGAAGAGATAACATTGCTTGGACTTCACAACGCCCTGCGCCTGCTCGGGGAAATAACAGGTGAGACGACTACCGAAGATATGCTGACCCGCATATTCTCTACATTCTGTATTGGAAAATGATGTCGAGATGAGGCCGTTATCTAACGACCTCTACCGAACATTGTGCTCTTGCGGCGACCGCGGCTGAAACGCTGCCCAGAATGAATCTTTCAAACTTGCTGCTGTAGGCATTCGCTCCGACGAATATCGAATCGGCGTTCCATTGTTCTGCTTCATCTACAAGAACATTTTTCGGAGAACCTGCGACAATTTTCAACGAACACCTTATGCCCGCATTCTTGAACTCATCCAATATCGGTTGTGCCTGAGTGTTTATCCAGCTGACCTCAGATTCGTTCATCTCCTCAACTGCAGAACTGACCGATGGAACCAGTCTGCCGAAAGTCGTCGGTGAAACCGGATTTGTGACAGATACCAACTTGATCTCTGTCTCTTCAGGCCACGTCCGTTTCAGCACAGCATCAACAGCAGATCTGGCTCCACCTGTTCCGTCAAAGCCAACAATTACCCTTATTGGTGAAGGATCAATATTTATCTTGCCTCTGGCAACGCGTACAGAGTTACGGGCTTCAGCCAAAACTTTCTGAGAAATACTTCCCAAAATAAATCGGCTTACCGCTGATTGTCCCTGTGAACCGGTAACTATAAGATCTGGTTGCAGCTCATCCGCCTTGGCAAGTACCTCCCACGCCGGAGAACCGAATGTTGCGGCAGGGACAATGTTCCAATCAGGAAAATTTCCACGAAGACGCTCCGCTGCTTGATCAGCAAACCCCTTATTTTGATCGACAAGTTTTTCACCCTGTTCACGCCGTCGGTCAATGATGCCCTGAATGTACGGATCCGAACTGTCAGTATCATCACTGCTGTCAGTAGGCGGCAACCATACTTCCGCAACAGAGAGAATGTGAGCCTCAACATCGGTCGGAAGTCCGGCACGAGTGAGATCATCAAGAGCGGCCTCGGCATATCGAGACCCGTCATATGCGATCAAGATCTTCATTTTGTTTACAAATCCAACTACTTAAATTTTACATCATTTATCCCACAATAAGTTAATCGGCGCATGAGAGAACAGGGGTTCTGAGAGATTGAAACCTGTCATGTTATATTTTAATTGGATACTAACTGATGTTCCAGTCATACACGGAGGTACAATGATCGAAGTTGAGGACATGCGGCATAGCGAAATAATCGCTCTATTAAAAGAAATCGACTATGGGCATTTGGGTTGTTCTGAGAATGGTCAGCCCTATATCGTTCCGGTTCATTTTGCTTACGATGAACACTATATTTATGTTTACACTACCGAAGGAAAAAAGACCGAGATCATCAGATCTAATCCACATGTTTGCCTTCAGGTAGAGAAAGTACACGATAATAGAAATTGGAAAAGCGTCCTCATACGCGGCACAGCCGCAATAGTTGATGACCCGGCTGAACGTGACAAAGCTGTTGAACTCATCGCTGAGGTAAATCCGACATTGACGCCAGCCGTAAGCATAAGATGGATGGATAGCTGGGTCAGAGAAAACATTGAGGCAATATTGCGCATAGCACCTGACACCCTGACCGGTCGTGCATCAGTTAACAAGAGTGAAACCGAAAAGCCATTTGTACCTACAGCGAAACCATTTGAAGAGATCTGAGCGTTTTACACCAAAAGCTTCATTTCATACCGGCGTTGGTTATCTTTCGCCGGTTGTTTTTTGATGATCAGAATATTTTCTGGGAGATATCAAGGATTGAAGCTTTCATACTAACATTGTAGCGACCGTGAACTGTATAAAATGGAAGATCTGACCATACAAGAACGTTTAATGGCTATTGTTGAAGCCTCTCGAGCTCCGCAGTCTATGCCTGTGGAACCTAGAGTAGAGCGAGGAGAAGACCGTGTTACGACAGTGGTAGAGATCACGCTTGATTCAGCTGCCGGAAGCCGGCCGACACGCATAAGCGACCTTAGTATGGGAGGATGTTTTATTGAATCAATTACAAATTATCGGCCGGGCGAAATTATCTCTTTTGACCTCAAAACGATCTCTGGAGAAGAGATAAGATTTACAGGTAAGGTGGCTTACGTACTGGCTGGTTTTGGCTTTGGGTTAAAGTTCAACAATCTTACTTCTTCCCATGCTTTATTTCTTCGCAAAACGATCGAACTTTCGGCCCAATAACTTCCTATTAATAGTTTTCACCACACACATCAACTGCTGAGCGCATTGACATTCCTTACCGTTTGACTAATAGTTTTCAGAAACCAAAGTTTTTCGGAGGCCTTTGTAATGTCATCTCAGGAGAGCAATCTGGAAGCCCTGTTTTCACTCGAAACTCAACGCACTGGAATCGTTGAGGAACCACCGTTCAAGATCCTTGTTTTAGCAGATCTCAGTGGAGACGCCGAAAAACCGTCACATACTGAAAGAAGACTGATAGAGATCGACCGCGATAATTACGATGCCGTAATTAACAAGCTTGGTGTTGCTTTGAAGCTGGATCTTGACGGTTTGGGAAGCTTGCAACTTCAGTTCAAAGAACTGGATGACTTTCACCCCGACAATATATTCCGTACTTTGCCTATCTTTGGTGAATTGCGAGAGCTTCGTAAACAGCTAAAGGACGAGGCTACATTTCATTCTGCAGCGAGAGAGGTAAGAGATCGTTTTGCTAATGCCAATGAAAGCGTACCTGACGTTCAGCCCGTAGCAGATGACGCAGCAGATCAACCCGAGGGGACGCAGGCAGATGGCCTGCTCGATGCGATCCTTTCCAAGCCTTCAGGAGGAGCGGCTGCCCCAAGATCGAATTCCGGAGCCTCCGGTGAAATTGCTGATCTTGTCAGCAGGCTTGTTCGTCCGCATCTTGTCAATGTTGATGAAGACGAGCAAAAGCAGATGCTGAGAGCGGTGGACGAGGCTACAAGCGAGCTGATGCGAGAAATACTCCATCACCCGCGTTTTCAACGATTGGAAGCAACGTGGCGAGGTCTTTTCTTTTTGATCCGAAGAGCTGAAACATCTTCTGATCTGAAGATATTCGCTTTGGATATATCAAAGGATGAGCTGGTTGGAGATCTGGCTGCAGCTGAAACATTGTCCGATACTGCCCTGTATCGTCACTTGATCCGCGACGCAATAGAAACGCCGGGAGAAGATCCTTTTGCTGTCATTCTTGGTGACTTGGATCTGGACACGGCAGTTTCAGATATTGCCGGACTCATTCGTATAGGAAAGCTTGCGTCTGCCGCTAATGCTCCTTTCATTTCCTCGATCTCGCCGAAATTCATGGGCATTGATTCCATTTCGGATTCATCCGATCCTGCAAATTGGAAATTTGATGATGCTTCTGAAGCCGGTAAACTTTGGGCGGCTTTGACCGGTCAATCTGAAGCAGAATATCTCGGGATGGTGATGCCCCGATTCTTGGCAAGGCTTCCATACGGAGCGGATTCGGAACCATTGGAAACTTTTTATTTTGAAGAGTTTACGGATGGTGCAAAACATGACGGCTACGTGTGGTCGAGTTCGTGTTACGCTGTTGGGGCTTTACTTGCTCAGAGCTTTTCAGAATATGGATGGGAAATGGGGAGAGCTTTGAAACAAGATATAGACGGTCTTCCGATACATGTTTACAAGGACGGAACAGAGACCATCTACAAACCTGGTTCCGAGGTTTTGTTGACACAAATGGTTTGTGAGCGCTTGATGGATCACGGTCTTATGCCGCTTGTCACTTATAAGAATACCGACCGTGTAAAGCTCGCAAGGTTTCAATCCATCGCCGACACTACCTTAAAAGGAATGTGGGTTAAATAAGATTTCATTGGCAAAAGCTCCCAATTTTCATACAATATGAGTTTCGCCTGATAAGCGGGGTAACCCGCTATTTTTGGCTCTATTAAGAAGATGTTCGACGAGAGTTTTGATGTGATAGTGATAGGCGCGGGCCACGCAGGTTGCGAGGCGGCGGCTGCTTCGGCTCGCCTCGGCGCTAGAACAGCTCTGATTACCATCAATCTTGATCTCATCGGGCAAATGTCGTGTAATCCGGCAATTGGTGGAATCGCAAAAGGGCATGTTGTTCGTGAGATAGATGCCCTCGGCGGAATAATGGGGCGAATTATTGACAGAACCGGCATTCAGTTCCGGTTGCTCAACCGTTCCCGTGGCCCCGCAGTTCAATCACCCCGCGCACAAGCCGACAGAGGCCTTTACCGGACAGAAATGCGGCGTGTGCTGGAGGCAATACCTGATCTAAGCCTTCGGCAAGGCGAGGTTGTTGACTTAATTGTTGTAAATAAACATGTTACTGGTGTTATATTACAAGACACCCGAAGGTTTTTTGCTAAAGCCGTTATTATTGCTACAGGAACGTTTCTGAACGGCACCATTCACACCGGCAAACAAACATATTCCGCCGGACGAGCGGGTGAACCCGCTTCGGTTCGATTAGCGGAAGTCCTTAAGAATCAAGGCTTTCCGGTTGGTCGTCTTAAGACTGGAACTCCCCCTAGACTTGACGGCAGAACGATCGATTGGTCCGCTTTTGAGGAGCAGCCGGCAGATGATGCCGCAGTTGCCTTTTCTTTTGCGACAGAACGCATCGAACAACCTCAGATAAATTGTTTTATTGGCTATACAGATGATCGGGTGCACCAGGCGATAAGAGACAATCTCCACCAATCTCCGCTTTATTCAGGAAAGATCTCAGGAATAGGACCAAGATATTGTCCATCAATTGAAGACAAGGTTGTTAAGTTTGCGGATAAGAATCGTCACCAACTATTCCTGGAACCGGAGGGTTACGATACGAATGAAGTTTATTTGAACGGCTTTTCTACGTCTCTTCCTTCTGCCCTTCAACTAGAACTTCTAAGAATGATCCCGGGGTTTGAATCTGTAAATATCATTCGACCCGGATATGCCATCGAATATGATTTCGTTGACCCGCGTGAGCTAAGGCCGACAATGGGTTCGACGAGGCTCAACGGTCTGTTCCTTGCGGGACAAATAAACGGAACCACAGGTTATGAAGAAGCCGCCTGTCAAGGTCTGCTTGCAGGAATAAACGCAGCTCTAACTAGCCAAGGGCGTGACCAGTTCACATTGGCCCGTGATGAAGCTTACATAGGCGTGTTGGCTGATGACCTTATTCGACACGGTGTCGATGAACCTTATCGACTCTTTACGTCGCGTGCGGAAGCAAGGCTTCTGCTCCGGCATGACAATGCCGACACTCGGCTTTCACCAAAAGGCAGGCAAATAGGCCTCGTTGGAGACCTGGATTGGGAGCGTTTCAATAAGAAGCGAGATCGCTTGGCTCGCCTGAACGACGTGCTGGAATTGTCTCGCTTCAAAAGATCGTCAATGGAATATGCCGGTGTTTCCCAGCTGTTAGGCGTGGATCTGGGAGATTCATTCACACTGTCGCAACTGTCTGTTCGACCTGGCGTGGACCAAGATCTCATAAAAAGGCTTCTTCCAAAAGACCTGTCTGATTCGGTAAGCGATACAGATCTTCATACGGCTTTAGCCGACTCGTTGTACGCAGGTTATATAGAAAAACACAAGATCGCAGCAGAAAGGGTAAATCACCACGATCTTTTAAAAGTGCCTCAGAATTTTGACTTCAGTGCTATCGGGGGGCTTGCAGCTGAAATGGTCGAACGCCTGGAACGTGCCGGCCCAAAAAATTTCGGCCAAGTTCGTACTATCCCAGGTCTAACCCCGGTTGCTATTTCAACAGTTCTGGTTTCTTTAACCGCAGAACAGGCAAGATCAAGAAATAACTGATCTAGGAATGTGGGACGTTCCACAACGTAGAATCCTGTGGAACGTCCCACACTTAGGTTAGCGATATGTCGCATCGTGTGCTAATTTGAATTCTGTCAAAGATCACATCAAATGGGAAGAATAATTGCAGTTGCCAATCAAAAAGGCGGAGTTGGTAAAACCACCACAGCGATCAATCTGTCTGCCGCTTTGGCGATGTCGGGTAAAAAGATACTACTTGTTGATGCTGACCCGCAGGGAAATGCTACATCCGGGGCCGGAGTGGTTAAGGCGACTGGACGAAAGTCTCTTTATAACGCACTGATATCCAAAGAATCAGTCAGAGAACTTGTTATACCCACTGAGGTTGAGAGTCTTTGGGTCTTACCTTCTGATAAAAATCTCGCAGGAATTGAGATCGAGTTTGCCGAACTCGATGATCGGGCGAATATTCTGAAAAGCATACTTCACCCGATCAGAGATTATTTTCATTACATAATCATTGATTGCCCTCCGTCATTAGGGATATTGACCGTGAACGGTTTGACAGCGGCAGATTCACTGTTGGTACCTATTCAGTGTGAGTATTTCGCGCTGGAGGGAGTCACAGAACTTTTTGAAACATTGGCTCGGTTAAAGAGAGAACTAAATCCAAATCTAACCATTGAAGGGCTTTTATTGACCATGTACGATGAGCGCACCAACCTCTCTACGGCAGTTGCTAAAGACCTGCGCGATTTTTATGGGCCTAAGGTTCTGAAAACGGTGATACCAAGAAATGTTCGTCTTGCCGAGGCTCCCAGCTTTGGCAAACCAATATTGTTATATGATCCCAAGTCGCGCGGAGCTGAGAGTTATCAAGAACTTGCAAAGGAGATCTTAAGTCATGGCTAGAAAGCCTTTGGGAAGAGGCCTCAGCGCCTTGCTTGGAGAAGAGAAAGTTGAAAATCTAGGCAACCACTCTGTAAATGAAGTGGATATTGATCTTATCGAGCCAAATCCTGAACAGCCCAGGACACGTTTTGTTGATAAAGCTCTAGATGAACTGGCTACGTCGATCACAGCAAACGGTGTGGTTCAGCCAATAGTTGTAAGGGAAAAAGAAGGGCGTTTTCAGATCATAGCCGGTGAACGCCGCTGGCGTGCTTCACAGAGAGCAGGTCTTCGCAGAGTTCCAGTGGTTGTGAGGGACGTATCTGACGACAAATTGCTAGAGATCGCCCTGATCGAAAATATACAGCGGCAAGAGCTAAATCCCGTTGAAGAAGCCAATGCTTATCGCAAACTTATTGATAACATTGGACTTACACAAGAGCAGGTGGCTGAGCGAGTAGGCAAAGAAAGAACACTCATCACCACATTGCTGCGCCTTTTAAAGCTTCCAGACGATATCCAAGCTCTTATAGAAGAAAAAAAGCTGACGGCAGGCCACGGGCGAGCTTTGCTTATGTGTACTGATCCAAGTGTTCAGCGTAAGGTGGCCCAAGAGATCATTGACGGTTCGATGTCCGTGCGAGAGGCTGAACGTGCGGTGAAGAAAGCAATGAAATCCCCACAAATAGCTGATAATAAAAGGGTTATAAAAACTGTGGATCCCAACATGAAGGCCGCTGAAACAAAACTGATGCGAAGATTGAACACAAACGTCAAGATACTTGATCGATCTGAGGGCAAAGGCGGTAAAATAGAGATCGAATATTATGGTAATAGTGATCTTGACCGTATATTCCAGTTGATCATGGGTTCGTAGAGTATGCCGGCAGTGGGCGGAACGTGTATTTATTTATATTTCAATCGATAGGGACGCAGGAGCTGATATTGATCGGTATCTTTGCGCTGATCTTTTTAGGACCGCGAAAGCTACCTGAGTACGCCAGAAAGATCGGAAAAATGATGGCAGAATTCCGAGGAACCGCTGACGAATTTCGCTCGACCTGGGAAAAGGAGATAGATTTTGAGGAGGAATCAAAAGCTCTAACACTAGGATCAATAGAAGACGAAGTGCAGAAACCGGTTTCACGCGTAACACTAGATGACGAAAACACCGAAGTCGAAACTCCTACGATTAGTCCCCTTGACGATGAGCGATTAAAAGAGCTTCGTGCTGAAGCCGACAGGCATCTTGATTCCGACAATGATGTTGACGAACTGTCAGACAAACGGACCTGGCTTTAACCTCACACGTAAAAAAAACATACAGCTGCCTTATAGATGAGTCGAACTAAAAACATCGGTAAAAAAGATACTGCGGCTCAGATGTCCTTTCTCGACCATCTGGACGAACTCCGTCGAAGGCTTGTAAATTGTGTGATAATTGTAGTTATCGCGTTTATTGCTTGCTTTGCCTTTTCTGATGATATATATGATTTTCTCAGCATTCCGGTAAGAAAGGCTTTGTCAGACGCAGAACGAAGGGAGTTGCCCGTTGCCGGTAAAACAGGAGATGAGCGGATAACACCACTTTCTGCTCTTAAGGAAGGTTCTGAAGGCAGATTTGTTTTTGATCGTGCCACAAAACTCGGAGCGAGCGTTGTACAACCGGGTACATCGGTCGCTGCAAAAGTCGAACGTGACAGTAACGAGATCTTAGGTGTTTTTACAGCCGAACCTATTATTACCATCAATTCAGTAATACCTGCAGGCGTCCGGCTTCCTGTCGATATAGCTCCTGATGCAGTCTTGGAACAGAGCGGGGACGAAAGAATGGTCGTCACTACTGCGGTCGAACCATTTACCCTATTTGTCACCGTCTCGCTTTACGCAGCAATCGCATTCTCGATGCCTTTTCTACTATGGCAGATCTGGGCGTTCGTCTCACCAGCCCTTTATCCTCATGAACGTTCTTACGTGACACCATTCATCGGGCTTTCCAGCATTTCGTTTGTTGTTGGTGTGGCCTTTGCATATTACGTTCTATTTCCGCCTGCGGTGAGGTATCTATTAGGATTGGGTGAGGATTTCCGTCTTCTTTTACGCGCGAGCGATTATCTTGACCTTATAACTATAATCATGCTTGCGATGGGTATTATTTTTCAGATGCCGGCAGTTGCTTACGTTCTGGCTCGTATCGGTTTGGTAACACCGGGTTTGATGATACGTAGTTGGAAGCTAGCCTTGATCGTAATTTTGATAGTTGCCGCAGTCGTTTCACCAACCGGAGACATACCCAACCTGCTTATTTTTGCCACTCCGATGATAGTTCTATATGTACTATCTATCTTTATCGCATGGTTTTTTGGTAAAAAAAGGCAGACAAGTAGCGAAGTTTCGGTCTGATTTTTTGTGTAGAGCAAACCTTTCCCCCCGTCACCGCATCTTGAAACAATAGGTATTAGTGTCTAAAATTACAGATTGACAGATATCATTGGTTCGACAATGCGGTTCGGGCTGATAAAAAGACCGTCCCGGAGCAAACCGGGCATCAGGAGTTGTTTATGTCCAGATCAGATATTTTGGGAAAAGCTTTATTGTTTGCAATGATCCTAGGCGTCGGGGCAACAGTTATTTCGGCGCAAGATCCGCCAAGGCAAGATGTTAGCGACCAGGCAAGAAGAGTTACAAAAGAACTTAACCGTGCCTATAAGAAATGGCTTGATGAAGATGTGAAGTACATCATCACCAAAGATGAGGAAAAAGCGTTTAGAGCGCTTCAGACCGACGAGGAACGGGAAAATTTTATTGAATACTTTTGGCGCCGTCGTGATCCCAATCCTGATACGGAAGAAAACGAATATCGTGATGAATATTACGAAAGAATAGCTTATGCCAATGAGCGATTTACCTCGGGCATTCCCGGATGGAGGACCGATCGCGGCCGCATATATATAGCATGGGGCAAACCTGATTCGGTAGAATCACGTCCGGCCGGAGGTTCTTATGACCGGCCTTCATATGAAGGCGGCGGCTCAACGACCACATATCCTTTTGAGATATGGTTCTATCGCAATCTTGATGGCGTGGGAAGCGGTGTCGAGATAGAATTCGTTGATCCGACCGGAACAGGCGAGTACCGCATCGCACGCAACGCTAATGAAAAAGACGCGTTGCTTTATACTCCTGGTGCTGGAATGACCTTGAACGAACAGCTTGGGATCGAGAGTAGAGCAGATCGTATCTCTGGCCTGAACAGCCAGACGAATAACTATATGCGTCAACAGGATATGCCTTTTGAACGCTTGCAGCGGATAACCGATCTTCAACGGCCGCCGCAGCCAAAGTTCAGTGATCTTGCAGAATTGGCTGGAGGTACGAGCGGCATCGTTAGTGATAATCCGTTGCCATTTGATCTTCGTATAGATTTCTTCCGGCAATCTGAAGATCGGGTCATTGTTACGTTTACTGTTCAGACCTCAAACAAAGGATTGAGTTTCAAAAATGAGGGTGGACTTGAGACCGCTAGGCTCAATGTATATGGTAGGATAACAGCTGTGTCGGGTAAACGCTCAGGCATTTTTGAGGACGCGATAACAACCTACGCTACTACCGAAGAACTTTCTTCAACGCAGGATAGAAAATCTGTATATCAAAAAGCGATGGCTCTCACACCCGGAACATACAAGGTGGATGTGGTGGTTCGTGACGTTGAAACGGGCAATCGCGGAGTAATCAATCAGGGGTTTGCAGTGCCGAGATACGATGAGAAAACACTTTCCACATCATCTTTAGTGTTGGCCTCAACACTTCGCGGGACAGACGAACGTGATATCGGTGCAATGTTTGTTATAGGCGGAGCAAAGGTAATTCCAAACCTGGAAGGTGTTTATCAAAAAGGTCAGGATGTTGGTATATATTTGCAGGTCTATAATGCAGGCATTGACCAGACCACTCTGCGGCCCGCAGTAGATGTTCAATATGTTCTGACGAAGGATGGAAAAGAGGTCTTAAAACAGGAAGAGGATTGGAGCGGTTTAAGCGATTCAGGGCAGCGGTTGACACTTGCTCGTCTTTTGCCGACTGCAATACTGGATTCGGGTGATTATGAGATCAAAGTTCTGACCAAAGATCTTGTCGGAGGGCAAGTGATCGAGAATAAAGGCAAGTTCAGAATATTGAACTGATACTAGACACGGAAATAGTAGTGTTTAATTTTGAGAGCCTCTATTTCAATGCGAAAGCTTGAAAGAGAGGTCTCATTCTTTGTCTGTGATCTTTCAGAAGATAATCAGTGGAATTTTTCGGCCAGGTTTTTACTATTCAATCTGGCGAAAGACCCTGTATATTGGAGAGTTCCGTTTCTCGCTGGTGGCATAAAGCGTGTTTCCATCATCTGCATACGTTATGGCTTCGCCCTGAGCACGCTTGCCTATGTCAAAGCGGATAGCGCGAGTCTCCCAGATCTTGTCAAAATCGGACGCGTTTTCAGGCAACGTAAGTTCATAGGCTCCGAAATAATCGCACACGGTCACCCTTCTGCCATCAGGAGATATGTCGCCGCCCGTTATCAAACCGTTCGGCACTGCTGGAACAGAAATATTGCCAACCTTTATAGCGGTCTGATCAGGTGTGGTGTGAAATGGTTCCAATTTATAAACACCGGCAGCTGATGTGATATTTTTGGTTACGAGGTAGATGTTTCCGCTGGCCGGGTGGACAAGAATCGTTTCCGCATCATGTGCGCCATCTTCGAAAGAAAATGAAAAGTTCTCAGCAGGCTCAGTAACAAGAGAGTTGCGTCGTCTGGTTTCCAAACTCTTGTTTGTTACAGATGGCTCCTCGACACGGTAAATTTTTAGAACGTTTCGTTTTCGATAATTATTCCCGGTGTCGGCAATCAGTAAATAACACCTGCCGTCCGCGTCCTTGAAGGCTACAATATCTTCCCAATCCACATTTTCACTGTTTGCTACTTTCCATGTGCCAAGATTGCGTCCTTGCGGGTCTAACGCAAAAATGAACGGACCGTCATCAGAATCATTATGTGTCCACAGGACATTCTCCTGACACCGCGATGCGGCTACTCCGCTACTTTCACGTATCTCGCGTGAACCTATTGAGCCGGTTATCTCGGGTTCGCGAAACTTTGATACATCCATATCGTAAGGAGTATCGGCAGGACGGCTTGAAACGATGGAACAGGATGACACCAGGGCGCAAAGAAACAAAGAGAAAATGACAAATCGGCCAAATTTGGGTATATTCAACATCGGGCTACATCTAATGTTCTCATACTAATACGCTCGAACATAACTTCGGGTTCCCAGAGGTTCCAGCCTTGAGCGAATTTGGCAGATCTACTTAAACAAGATGATCGTCGGTACAGAATGGTTAATTGAAGCTGAGGGATGCGACCCGGCGAAGCTCCGAAACGAAGAAGTGCTTCGCGGGGTATTTGATCGTATTTCGTCGGCACTTGAGCTTCATTCGCTTGGTTCCGTTTGGCATAAGTTTGACGGAGAAGGCGGCATTACGGGTATAGTCGCTCTTACTGAGTCTCACTTTGCATGTCATACATATCCTGAATACCGGACGGCTACGTTCAACCTTTATTGTTGCCGCTCACGTCCCGAGTGGGATTGGAATGAGCAGCTTGCCGAAATCCTCAATGCAGAATCCGTAACCGTTACTAGGCTGGAGCGTGGCGACATAAATAAGACCCATTCCCAGTTGTCCAAACCAGCAGGAGGTGGCGCCCAGTGAGTGTTCTAAGTGCCGGTTGTCCGTCTTGCGGTGCGCCAATAGAATTCAAGAAAGGTTCTACCCTCGTAATTGTTTGTCCATACTGCCGTTCCGCAGTTGCGCGAACAGACAGATCTCTTGAGGATTTAGGCAAGGTTGCTGAGATCGCAGATTCAAGTTCCCCTCTAAAACTCGGACTCAAAGGCGAATATATGGGCAACCGGTTTGAATTGACCGGCCGAGCCCAACTACGCCACGAAGCTGGCGGTTTTTGGGACGAATGGTATGCCAATTTCTCCAACGGATGGGTCGGCTGGCTGGCTGAAGCGCAAGGCCGATTTTACATGACCTTCTTTCAGCCGGTTCCTGAAGAGAACAAGCTACCGTCATATGATGAATTGCAGCCCGGAGAGGCGATTCCTTCCATTGCCGGACATGAGCCATTCACCGTTATCGAAAAAGGTGTTGCGACCTCTGTCGCTGCCGAGGGCGAGATCCCATACCAGCTCATTCCAAATGAGCAAACACAATATGCTGACCTAGGCGGCAAAAACAATGCTTTTGGAACTATAGATTACAGCGTTTCGCCGCCCTGGCTTTTTGTTGGAAAGCAGGTCACGCTCGATGAGATCGGACTTGGTTCAGCACGCCCCGTTCAGCGTGAGGCACGGCGGACAACAGCAGCGGCAATGGGATGTCCTCAATGTGGTGGCCCGCTATCATTGATCGCTCCGGACAAAACGGAGCGGGTGGCCTGCCCGAACTGTTCATCGTTGCTTGATGTAGATAATGGGAATCTCAAGTATCTGCGTTCGATATCCAAATGTCCGACATCGGATAAATTTGTGTTAAAGATCGGTAGTGAAGGGCTATTTCCAGGCGACGTAAAATTCAAAGTGATCGGCGCAATGGTTCGCAGCGTTACCATTGAAGGTATCCAATATTTTTGGCATGAGTATTTGCTTTACAATCCGATGGTCGGTTTTAGGTGGCTCGTTCATTCTGATAACCATTGGAACTTTGTCGAGCCGGTCAATCCTGCCGATGTCACAAATTCTGGTTATTACGTTGCCGGAAGCACAGTAAAATACAACGGCCGCAGTTTCAAGATATTTCAGGATGCAAAGGCAACCGTAGATTATGTTACGGGCGAATTTTACTGGAAAGTATCACAGGGTGAATCGGTCAGGGCTGTAGACTATGTTTCCGCGCCTCTTATGCTATCGCAGGAGAGAGCGGTCAATGAAGTAAATTGGTCAGTAGGTGTTTACATGACCAATGCGGAGATAGAAAAGGCTTTTGGTATTAAAGGACTCCCCAAGCCATGGTCAGTTGCTCCTAATCAGCCTTTTACGGGCCGGTTCGCGTATACATGGGGACTTTTACCGCTGTTTTTTTTATTGTTCGTGTCAGTAGGTCTTTTGCCTTTGACGGGTATCAGCACTACTGTTGTGTCCCAGCAGTTGAGCCTTCCGCCGATGACCAACTCTACACAGCCGCAGGTAGCGTTCAGCAATTCCTTTGAAATAAAGGCGAATCGAAATGTGAGGATCACAGCAAGCGCTCCTGTGAACAACTCGTGGGCAGATCTGGATGTCGATCTAGTAAACGACCAAAGCCAGGAAGTTGAATCGGTTAATATACCTATCGAGTATTACACAGGCGTGGATAGCGATGGTTCTTGGTCAGAGGGTGGACAGACACAGGATGCCACGATGTCATCGCTGCCGCCCGGCAACTACACTCTGAGAATCGAAGGTTCATGGCAAGACTGGCAGAAGCCAATGCCGATCTCTTTCAGGGTTGAACAAGGGGTTAACCGCGGGGTTAATTTTATATGTGCTTTGATCGTGCTTCTAATCTTTCCGATTCTGGGCCTGATTCGAAAGATCTCGTTTGAATCAAAGAGGTGGAGCGAGAGTATGTTCGGCTCAACAGGTGATGATGACTGAATCTGACAAGGCCGATCTCAGGAAAGTTGTAAAATGATAAAAAAGACACTTTATATGCTATTTGGCGGAGCGGTCGTTTTGCTCTATACGACCGCAGCGTGGTTCGGTTGGGAAGTGGCAAACTCGGGCAGCCAGTCACGTCTGGGCGTTCCGTTCATTTATTCAGGATTTCGCGGAGGGAAATAAATGTTGATTTCTACGATTGCACCAGTTGTGCTTGGCTTGGTGGTGAAACTTGACGATCTTGCGGAGATATTGGTCACAACCCTTGTTTTTGTTGTGATCGGACTTATTTTCTTTACGGTCGCATATTTTATATTAAGCCGGATCTACGACATTCATCACGAGATAGAAGAAGATCACAACACAGCTCTCGGCATTATAATAGGCGCAATTATGATAGGTATCTCGATCATAATTGCGGCCGCTATTCACGGATAATTCAGAAGAGTATTTTTTGACGCGGTGGAGCGGTGAGTTGTGTTCGCCGTGTCCCCGCGTCTGTTATTCTGCTCGGCCGTCGGTTTTATGAAGCAAGTTCCATTGCTATTTTTGAATGTCGTGATCATAGCCACATGCGGCTTGATCTACGAACTTCTTGCTGCCACGGTATCAAGTTATGTCCTTGGCGATTCGGTGACGCAGTTCTCTTTGGTCATTGGCATATATCTTTTTGCAATGGGTGTCGGGTCGTGGCTTTCCGGATTTCTGGAAAAAGACCTTGCGTCTAAATTTGTCGAAATAGAACTGGCCGTCGCTCTGATCGGTGGTTTTTCTGCCCCGCTGCTCTTCCTGACGTTTGCCAACGTTTCCTACTTTGCCGTTATTCTGTACTCAATGGTGTTTGTCATCGGAGCATTGGTTGGGCTGGAAATTCCTTTGCTGATGAGAATCTTGAAAGATGAGCTTGATTTCAAAGATCTCGTCTCACGTGTACTTGCGCTGGATTATATAGGTGCTTTGGCGGCATCGCTGCTATTTCCGATATTTCTTGTTCCAAAGCTTGGGTTGAACAGAACGTCTTTGCTGTTCGGAATGCTCAATGCAGCTGTCGGTATATGGGGAACATGGCTTCTCGAACCACTGATAAAAAAGAATCTGACCGTGCTAAGGGTAAAGGGATTTGTGCTGCTCGTTCTTTTGGGTATTGCTTTCATTAAGGCAGACTCCCTTACCACGATGGCAGAGGATGCTCTTTTTCCCGATCAGATAGTCTATGCAAAAAGTTCTCAATATCAGCGCATTGTTGTCACGAGAGGAAAACTCGGCCACTCGCTTTTTTTGAACGGCAATCTTCAATTCAATTCGTTTGATGAATACCGTTACCACGAAGCGCTTGTTCACCCAGCCTTTGCCGCATATCAGGGAACTCCGAAACGGGTACTCGTGCTTGGCGGTGGTGATGGTCTTGCCGTTCGCGAGATATTGAAATATCCGTCGGTAGAATCTGTTACACTTGTTGATCTAGACCCGTTAATGACCGGTCTTTCCGAAGCTTTGCCGGCATTGATGGAACTGAATAAAGGTTCAATGAAAGACTCGCGCGTCGAGGTCATAAACGCGGATGCTTTTGTTTGGCTGGACAACAATGAGCTTGAACCCTTTGATATCGCAATCGTAGATTTTCCCGACCCGAACAATTTTGCTCTTGGAAAGCTCTATACAACACGATTTTACAATCTTTTGAAGGCAAAGCTGCGGCCCGACGCTGCCGCAGTCATCCAATGCACTTCGCCCCTCTATGCTCGCAATTCCTACTGGTCGATCATAAAAACACTAGAGGCAGCAGGTTTGAATGTAAAACCATTCCAGACAACGGTTCCAAGCTTCGGAGTTTGGGGCTATGCGCTTGTCATGCAACAGCCGTTTGAGACGCCACAAAATGTCCGCGAAGGCATCGACCTCAATTACATCAGCCAAACCTCTTTCGCTTCTCTTTTTGACTTTCCTTCTGATATGACTCTGCCGTCAGACGAAATAGAGATCAATCGTCTGGATAACCAGGCATTGGTTCGCTATTACGAAACAGAATGGCGGAGGTTTGAATGAGACTGACGCGTCGAGAGCTTTTGACGACATTTCTAGGAGCGCCATTAGCATTGGCGGCTTGTCGAGAAGGCGGTTCGAATAGGTTTCCTGATGGAGAATTTGTCGGCCAAAATGTAGGCCTTGGGCACATTCTGCGTGAGGATCGTTCGTTTGAAGTTCCCGCTGAGAATTGGCGTCAAGTAAAGATCGCTATTGTTGGTTCAGGAGTGGCAGGACTCACCGCCGCATGGAAATTATCAAAGCAGGGAATAGAGGATATTGTCGTCCTCGAGCTTGAAAAGGACGTCGGCGGCACGTCAAAAAGCGGCGAAGGAAAACCGGTCAACTATCCATGGGGAGCGCACTATTTGCCGGTTCCTTTTCATGAGAATACCGAACTGGTTGAACTGCTGGATGAAATGCAGCTTACCGAGGGGCGTTCGGCAGACGGCAATGTGATCATCAAAGAAGAATTTCTCTGCCGTCAGCCTGAGGAAAGAATCTTTTATAAAGGCCGTTGGTACGAAGGTCTTTATCTACATGCGGGCGAAAGTGAAGAAGACATTCGTCAATTCAGCGAATTTCAAAAACATACAGATCATTGGGTAAATTGGCGTGATGGTAAAGGCAGACGTGCTTTTGTGGTTCCATCCGCATTGTGTTCTGACGATGCCGAAGTTGTTGCTCTGGATAAGATCTCGTTTGGCGAATGGCTGAGGCAAAAAGGCCTGACATCAGAAAGACTGCTGTGGTATTGCGATTACGCTTGCCGCGACGATTACGGTCTAAAACTCGATCAAACATCGGCTTGGGCGGGACTTTTTTATTTCTGTTCGCGTGTTCGTAAAAGCGGTGGCGAATCTCAGCCGTTCATCACATTTCCTGAAGGCAACGGACGGTTTGTTGCTCATCTTGCCGAGAGTGTTAAGGATAAAACTTTAAGATCGCAAGCAGTTGTTTCCATTGTACCAACTGAAAGCGGCGTAGATATTGTATGTTTTGACGGCGCAGAAACACTCGGCTTTCATTGTGAAAAAGCGATATACGCCTCGCCTATATTTACGGCACCGTATGTCATTCGCGGTTTTAACGAAGCCGCTCCATTTGACGCCCGGTCGTTTCACAGCAACTCGTGGTTCGTGGCAAACCTGCAGTTGAAAGACCGTCCGAAGCCGCGTTTCTCGCGCGATTTTCCGCTTGCGTGGGACAATGTTTTGTATGATAGCCCTTCGCTTGGTTACGTGAACGCTACACACCAAAAAGGCATCGATCACGGCCCGTCTATTTGGACGTATTATTATCCGATGTGTCACGAACCGGACGGCCGGACAAAACTATTCAACTACGAATGGCGCGAACTGGCAGATGTTTGCCTTACCGACCTCGCTCGAGCACATCCGGACATTCACGAACTTTGCGACCGCATAGACATAATGCGTTGGGGCCACGCAATGATCTCGCCCACACCGGGCTTTATCCACGGAGAAACCCGAGCAAAAGCCCTGAAACCATACAGCAACATCCACTTCGCCCACACAGACCTCAGCGGCATCGCGCTTTTTGAAGAAGCGTTTTATCATGGACTTCGTGCGGCAAAGGAGGTATCAGGTTCTTGATTAATTTGCGGGTTGACAATCTTCATTGGCTAGGCGAGGAGAATCCGGAGGCAGATCTTTGCGCTCACGGTAATGTATATCTAAAGATCGGGAATCGTTTACTATCTGATAAGTCTAGTGGAGATTGGACTGTGAGCGCGGCTGCATATTACCTTTTACAAACGGTTTTTGATGATTACAACCCCAAACCGGACATACAATTAATTCCTTGCTGCGGAATACCTATTTGCATCAGTGAAACTGACCCAACTGAACCAATAATCTGTGGTTGCCCAAACGGCGTGAACTGGACAATTAAACACGACGGGTATTTGATAAAACATTGCTTTGATGACGGAGAGATAATTGAAACTGACTTACACGAATGGCGAATGTCCGTGGTCAAATTTTCGCATGAAGTGATGAAGTTTTTTGAAAACTCTAAACAGAAACAAGGTAACGACAATGAAGAACATATGGCCTTTCAATTGTTTTGGAAAAAATGGAAGGATATTCGAGCAAAGGCAGAATAAGCCCCAGTCAACTTTAAGGTGATTGAAACAGAATTCAATAACTCTGTGTCTCCGCGTCTCGGCGGTGAAAAAGTCTGGCTATTTTCGCGGAATGTTGATCTGTCGGTCTTTCTCGGCAGTGCGGTTGCGGCTTTGTTGTTGCTGGCGGTCGGTTGGCAGCTAGGTATTTTGGATGAGGCGTCGCCGGAATGGACTTGGGTCACGGCGATCTTGCTGATAGATGTCGCGCATGTATGGTCAACCAGTTTTCGTGTTTATTTTGACACCGAGGAGTTCAAGCGACGGTTTTGGCTCTATCTGCTTGTTCCGGTTTTTGGATATACGGTTGGAGTGGCGTTGTATTCCGAGGGTGAACTGACGTTCTGGCGTGTTCTGGCGATATTTGCGGTGTTTCATTTTGTCCGGCAGCAGTACGGTTGGGTCGCTCTTTATCGTAGAAAACTTAACGAGACCGAAAGCTGGACATGGTGGATAGATACGGCGGCGATCTATTTGGCGACCGTTTATCCGCTGGCTTTCTGGATGACATCACTGCCGCGAAACTTTAACTGGTTCGTCGAGAATGATTTTGTTCAGCTGCCGACGCTTATTGAAACGGTTCTTTTTCCGATCTACGTGCTTGCCCTTGTAGCGTATTTTGCAAAATCGGTTTTTCTGTATTTTACGCGCGGCTTTTTGAATATCGGCAAGGACATTGTTGTTGCCACGACCGCCGTTTGCTGGTATGTCGGCATTGTTTTCTTTAATTCCGACTATGCTTTTACGGTGACGAACGTAATCATCCACGGCGTGCCTTATTTTGCGCTTGTTTTTATGTATGCGCGGATGCGGCGAGAAACTGCGGGCGCGATGTACCGATCGCTCTCCAGTCATTGGCTGATCTTTTTAGCCACGCTGTGGGCGTTGGCCTATGCCGAAGAACTTCTTTGGAGCCGCGGCGTATGGCATGAACGCACATGGCTCTTTGGTTCCAACTGGGATCTTGATAAATGGAAGATGTGGATCGTTCCGCTATTGGCCGTGCCGCAACTGACGCATTATATTCTGGATGGTTTTATATGGCGTCGACGCGGAAACGAGGGTGTTACTTCCGCCACATAGATAGACAGATATTGTGTTAAATTATGTAAAGGGCTATATGATTTCATTCATAGGCAAATACACACTTATTATTTCTATTGCCATCCTGCTCTCGGGTTGCGGCGAGTCTGCTCCATCTATACTAACAACAGACGAAACAGCCGAAGCCGGTAAGATCATAGAATCTGCCAATCAAGATCTGAAAAAGATAAAGGTTCTTTACCATGACAATGAGGGCAAGCGGCATGAACTTCAGTCTGCCGTAGAGGCAAGTAATGTCGAAGAAGTAAAGCGCATTTCGAATGAGGTTGTGAAGCTTATAAATGAAGGCACCAATTACGGCAACGAGGCCATCAATAAGATCCGCGATGCTCGAAAGATGAATATAAATAAAGATTACAATGAGTATTTGGGCCTGAAAGAAGAATCATTAATGAAGCAACTTGAAGCGTTCAACAGTTATCACACAGCGGCTAGAATACTACGTGACAATTACGATCCAAAAGATGCTAAAGCTCATGCGAAAGTAAAAAGTGAATTTGACTCGCTGATAGATAAATATCGCGAACTAATGGAAAAGGCTCGTAACAACAGCATTGAGGCCAACGATCTCTACAAAGAAACACTCATCAAAGAACAAGGATAAAAAAGACGCCTAACCAAACCGGAGAGACGTCCTTTATCATTTCAAGGCTTTATTCTCGCCTAATTTTTACATTCCTTTCGAGGCCGAAGACCTTATTCCTTCAAACAGATCCTGCAAAGTCTTTATGAACTATCAGGCGTGACGTTCACGGTCTACCGATATATAAGCAAAGAAATGTTTTGACGATCTGTTTTAACCCTTTCTCAAGCGAGTAAGATTTTCGGCTGCGGCATATAGCGTTTCATCCTTTTTACAAAAACAAAAACGGACAAGCTGTGAACCTAAAGAAGCATCGTGATAGAACGACGAACCGGGAACGACCGCAACGCCGATCTCGCGGATAAGGTGTTTAGTAAATTCGACGTCATTGGCAAAGCCGAAATCTGAAATATCAGTCATTACGTAATACGCGCCTTCGGGCGTGTCACATTTGAAACCCGACTCTTTTAGCACCGGAATGATTATGTCGCGTTTGCGTTGATATTCTTTTTGTAGGTCGGTGTAATATGACGGCGGCAGGCTGAGAGCATAAGCTCCGGCGTGTTGCAGTGGGTTTGCGGCGCCTACGGTCAAAAAATCGTGCACCTTGCGAATTGCTGAAGTTATATCGGGCGGGGCGATGCAATAACCGACACGCCAACCCGTGACCGAATAAGTTTTTGAAAGCGAATTGACCACCACGGTACGCTCACGCATTCCTTCGATCGTTGCCATCGAAACGTGTTCGAGCGGATCGCCGTCCTCATCGAGATTGTATGTAATGTGTTCGTAGATCTCGTCCGTAAATGCCAGGACGTCGAACTCTTTGCAGAGGTCGGCGATAAACTCAAGCTCTTCGCGCGAAAAGACCTTACCGGTCGGGTTGTTGGGGTTACAGATGATGATCGCCTTGGTACGTTCGTTAAAAGCGGCCTTTAGCTCTTCCCGATCAAACATAAAGCCGTTGTCCGTGCGATAAAGCGGAACGTGTACCGGCTTTGCATCAGACAAGATCGCATCAGGAGCGTAATTTTCGTAAAACGGCTCAAAAACGATGACCTCTTCGCCCGGATCGACCGTAGCCATCATCGCGGCGATCATTCCTTCAGTGGATCCGCATGTGACAGTTATCTCGCTTTCAGGATCGACATCAAGACCGAGAAACCACATTGTTTTTTTAGCGATAGCATCACGAAACTCTTTAACACCCCATGTCACTGCGTATTGGTTGTGGTCCGAATTTATCGCTTCGATCGCTTTCTGCTTGATGTCCGCCGGAGCGGCAAAATCAGGAAAACCCTGGCCAAGATTGACCGCGCCATACTTAACGGCCTCACGTGACATCTCGCGAATAACTGATTCGGTAAAACTGGCTGCCTTGCGTGATATACGCTGCTTCTTGATCCTTGCTTCGGTCATAAAAAAGATTTAAGCACAAACGAGAAGAGATTTGTAATTCAGACGGTCATTCGAGTGTGCCAGTTCCAGGCGGTTTCGATTATCGCTTCAATGTCAGATATTTTCGGTTGCCAGCCCAGGACATTGCGAGCCTTTTCGGCATTCGCGATGAGCCGGGACGGATCACCTTCGCGTCGTGGTGAATGAACGGAGGTTATATCGCAGCCAGTAACTTTTTGTGCGGCGTCAACAACCTCCTGAACAGAATAACCGTTGCCGTTGCCGAGGTTGAATGCGTCGGATGTGCCGCCGTCTCGTAGGTAATTTAGAGCAAGAATGTGAGCGTCCGCAAGATCGCTGACGTGTATGTAATCACGAATGGCGGTTCCGTCAGGGGTTGGATAATCTGTGCCGAAGATCGAAATACTCGGTATCTTGTCTAATGCGTTATAGAGTATCAACGGGATAAGGTGAGTTTCAGGATCGTGGCCTTCGCCATGTGAGGCAGTCGCTCCACTGGCGTTGAAATAGCGCAACGCGACAGATCTCAATCCATAAGCCGCATCGTAAGACCGCAATATCTGTTCGACCATCAGTTTTGACCAGCCGTAAGGATTGGTTGGCTGTTGCGGATGTGCTTCGTCGATAGGAACGTACTGCGGCTCGCCGTATGTCGCGCAGGTAGATGAAAAAACAAAATGTTTTACATTATGCTCCAATAACACGTCGATCAACCTGATGGTCTGCACAACATTATTGGCAAAATATTTTTTGGGATCCTCTACTGATTCACCGACGTAAGCATATGCCGAAAAATGCATACACGCATCAATGTTATGTTCGGAAAGTATCTTTCCCACCAAGTCTTTATCACCGATATCGCCCTCATAGAAGGGTACGTCCGTTGCGACGGTTTCACGGTGACCGTAAACAAGGTTGTCGATAACGACAGGTTGTTCTCCGTGTTCACGCAGAGCCTCAGTTGTAATGCTACCGATATATCCGGCTCCACCGGTTACGAGTACTGACATATAGATACGGGTAATTAAAAGGAATAGATTCTACCGGCTACTCCGATGCCATTCCGAGTTTGGCCGAACGCGAGACCTTAGCCATTCCATTTTCGCGACCGGTATCTTTTACCTTGGCCGACTCTTCACTAAATTGGACCTCAGGAATGAACTGGCTGAGTGTGTACCGAAGCATTTCTTCGTCTCCGGCTTCTACCGCTTTGGCAAGAGTGGTTAGCATTCGAACCACATCATCTTGAGGATGCTCGGCTATTTTTCCTATATAGATCTTGGGGTGTTTTGTCTTGAGGAGTTTCTCGCCGGATATTTCCAGTTCCTCAAAAAGTTTTTCGCCGGGCCTGATACCTGTGAAAACTATGTCCACATCCTCATACGGCGTCAAACCTGAAAGACGGATCATGTCCTCCGCAAGGTCTAGAACCTTGACCGGCTCTCCCATATCCAGAATAAAGATCTCGCCTCCCTCGCCCAAAGCCCCGGCTTGCAGCACAAGTTGTGAGGCTTCGGGGATGGTCATAAAATAGCGCGTCATTTCCGGGTGGGTTACAGTTATCGGCAGGCCTTTTCTTATCTGTTCACGAAAGATGGGGACGACAGAACCGGCGGAACCCAACACGTTCCCAAATCTGACGGATGTGTATTTGGTCTCAAAGCGGTGATTTAGTGTTTGGACTACGATCTCAGCAGCACGTTTTGATGCTCCCATTATCGAGGTCGGATTGACCGCCTTATCGGTTGATATGAGTACAAAGTGTCGTGTGCCAAATTCTCCGGCGAGGTTGCCGACCACACGTGTTGCAAACACATTGTTCTTTACCGCTTCTTCCGGATTGATCTCCATCAGCGGAACATGCTTATTTGCCGCCGCATGAAACACAACTTCAGGCTTGTGATCATTAAAGATCTGACGCATACGCTGTTCTTCACCCGCGTCTGCCAGCAGTGGAATGAAATCCAAGTCGGGAAAGTCTTGTTTTAGCTCTCGGTCTATTTGAAACAGCATGAACTCGGCTCTTTCAACCATAACAAGCCGTTTGGGTTTGTATCCGGCTATTTGACGAACCAGTTCAGAACCGATCGAACCGCCGCCGCCCGTAACCATGACTACCTTGCCAGTAAGAAATTCTTCAAGATTGTCATTATTGAGTTTAACCGGCTCACGGCCAAGTAAGTCTTCTATCTCGACATCACGAAGTCTGTTTATAGACACCTGACCTTGAGCGATGTCTCCGAGGCTGGGGATGATCTGCGCCTTTACGGGTATCTCTCCGCATATTTCCAAAATGCGCCTGACAGTTTTCCCCTGTGCTTTGTCGATTGCAATTACGACCTCTTCAACGCCAAGTTCGCTGACAAGTCTCGGAAGATCATACGTTGAACCAAGAATCTTGATTCCGCTTACACTGCCGCCTTGTTTGTGTTGGTCGTCATCTACAAATCCACGTATCTGTAAAGCGGCATCGCGTCTGCCAACAACGTCTTTCGCAAGGGCAGCTCCTAAGCGGCCGGCTCCGACCACTAATGCTGAACGTTGTTTTAACTTACGTGAACCGGGACGAAAGCTTCGTTTGTCGCCCAACTCATATATAAATCTGCGAGTGACCCTGAGCGACAACAGGCCGCCGAACGCAAGCACGGTATCGATGACGATCACTGAGATCGGAACCTGCCAGAGGTTGAAATGCGTAAATATAAGAGCGTAACGAAAGCCAATAAGGACAGCTCCTGAAATGATGGCTGCGCGAAGGAATACGCGAACATCCTCGATGCTTACATATCGCCATAGTATTGAATAAGCACCGGTCAACGTAAGAGCGGCAAACTGCACAAGAACGACTAACGGTAACTGGCTAAGGGCGGAGCTAACATAAAATTCGCCCAATTGCATATTGATCGCAGGCAGATATGCGAGAAAGAATGCGCCCGAGAGCACCGCCATGTCCACAAGGAACTGAAGCGGTTTTCGCAGAAACCATAAACGGTCCGAAACTGACTCGCGCATCTTAATAATCTTAAAAAGTGGGCAGCTCACATTATATCAGTTTTTATTGCTATTTATTATTTAGGGCGTTAAACGCATGTAATACAGGACATTTCTGTTGGACGATCAGTGAGAACTACCGGCAACCATTCGACCTGGTTATTGAATCGAAATGCTTTAAGCGGTATTCTAAAATACTCCCATATATTGAGGTAAAAACAATGCTTATTCTTCGGTCATCGCTGCTGCTCCTTTTCATACTGGTGACAGGAACCTTTTTTGAAGCGACTGCTCAGGAGACCGTTCCTGAATCTTCGGTTCAGGGATATCGGATCGGCCCAGGTGATGAGATAACCGGAAAGGTTCTCGGCGAACCACAGTTTGATTTTGTTTCTACCGTCGATGAGGATGGTAGAATATCAGTTCCTTTTGTTGACGATCCGGTGACGGCAAGGTGTTTGACCGAACGCGAATTGAGGACAGAGGTTAACAAATTGCTCTCGCGTTATCTTCGTAATCCACAAACGAACATTCGTGTTACACAAAGAAATAGCCGTCCGCCCGTAAGCATTTATGGAGAGGTAAAACAACAAGGGCAGGTGCCGCTGACCCGCCGAGCATATTTGCTGGAGCTGATAACCTATGCCGGTGGTCCGACCGAGAAGAGCGGCGGCAGCATCCAGGTATTCAGAACAAGGCCGCAGGTTTGTCCCGGAGAGGCCACTGAAACATGGGCGGATTCCGGCGTTGCCGTTCCGTCCAAAACATACAGCCTAACCAGTATGCGTCAAGGTGTGGAAGGTTCAAACCCTGAAATTCTTCCGGGCGATGTAATAATCGTTGAAAAAGCATCGCCTGTTTATATTACCGGTGAGGTTTTGCGTCCCGGCGAATTCAGCATCCCTGAGGGCGGTTTACCGCTGATGCAGGCCATTTCCATGGCAAGTGGGCTTACTCGTGAGGCAAGGTCGAAAAAGATAAACATCTATCGCCGCAAGGAAGGCTCGGTCGAGCCTGAGGTCATAGAGGTCGACTACAACGCGATCAAGAATGGAGAGCAAAAGGAAGTTTTGCTTAAGCCGCATGACATAGTTGATGTTGGCAAGGCGAAAAAGAGCTTCATGGACGTTTTGTATGAGGCGGCAATCGGACTGCCGAACCGTGTTCCACTACCGGTAATGCGGCCTTTCTAGCGACAGGTGAAAATCTAATATTAAAGGCGTCTCGAATGCGATATTCGAGACGCCTTTGTAATGTTTCCGTGTTGCTTATTCAGCGTTATAAAGGGAATCTATCACATCACGATATTTTTCATCAACGACGCGGCGTTTAACTTTCAGTGTCGGCGTAAGTTCGCCTCCTTCGACCGACAACTCGTTCTCGAGCAGTGCGATCTTCTTTACCGTTTCGAATCGTGACAAACCTTTTGTAAGATCTGCTACCTGCCGCTCAAAAAGATCAATGATCTTTGGATCTGAACAAAACTCCGTCGGTGTACTGAACTTCATGCCCTTGTGTTTGGCATAGGAACGAAGCATATCAAAATTTGGGACGATCAGGGCAGAGGCAAATTTCCTTTCATTACCGACCAGCACCACCTGGCTGACAAATCTTGAGGCCTTGATCATCTGTTCGATCGGCGAAGGAGCTATGTATTTACCACCAGAGGTTTTAAAGAGCTCTTTCTTTCTATCGGTTATTTTCAGAAAACCATCATCATCTATTTCGCCAATGTCGCCTGTTTTGAACCAACCGTCTTGTGTGAATACATCTCGCGTGGCCTCTTCTTTATTGAAGTAGCCGAGCATAACGCCCGGACCTGATGTTTCTATCTCTCCATCAGCGGCAATACGTACCTTCACATTCCTTATAGGTTTTCCAACCGTACCAAGACGTATGTCAAATGGATTGTTCGAAGAGATCACAGGCGATGTTTCCGTTAATCCGTATCCTTGCATTATTGGAATGCCAGCGCCAGTGAAGATCAGGTAAATATCATCAGACAGTGCGGCTCCGCCTGTTATGCAGAATCGCAGATCACCTCCGAAAACGTTTCTCAATTTTGAAAATACCAAAAGATTGGCTAACCCGTACTTCATTCCTAGCATTAGCGGGATCTGCTTTCTCTGTTCACGCATTAGCGCGTAATCCTTAGCTACCTCAATTGCCCAATCAAAGATCTTTTCCTTTGCTCCTCCTGTTTCTACGGCCTTAAGTTTTGCTTTTGCATATACCTTTTCAAATATTCGAGGAACACCAACAAGAATGGTTGGTTTTACTTCGGCAAGATTATCAGCCGCTTTTTCAACCGATTCGGCATAGTTGACGGCTATTCCGTTATAGATATAAAGATACATTGCCGACCGCTCAAATATATGTGACAAGGGAAGTACGGACAGGCATGAATCGGCTGACGTGAATCCGTATTTCTCTCCCGCGTCTATAACGTTTGAGATAACATTTGTATGTGTCAGCATCACCCCTTTTGGTTCGCCCGTCGTGCCGCTTGTATAGATCAGAGTTGCGACATCTTCGGCTTTTACTTCCCCGTGAAGTCTTTCAAAAAGTTCATGATCTTCTTCGCCTAGTTGCCGCCCGGCAGCTTCCAGGTCTCGTAATGAGATCTGCCCGTTACTGATAATTTCAGGCTCAGCAAAAAAGATCACGGTTTCGAGCGCAGCACTATTTGGAAGTATGTCCGCAACACGATCAAACGCCCCCTGATCCTCAATGAAAAGAGCTTTAGCGCCCGAATCATTCAGAATATATTCGACCGAAGCGGGTGAAAGCGTCGTATAGATAGGTACATCCGGCAGACCCGCAAATTGACATGCGGCATCCGAGAGTGTCCAATCAGGCGAATTAGAACTGAGGATAGCCACCCGATCACCCTGTCTCAAGCCAAGTGAATAAAGTCCTAATGCTATCGCACGTATTCGCTCGAGCATTTTGTCGGATGAGATCTGCTGCCACTCTTCACCTACCTTGAAAGACAACGCATCATTTCTGTTCTCTTTTGAGACCGCGTGTAGAAAGAGATCCGAAAGGGTCTGTGGCTCACCCGCAACGATCGGAAGCCCACGCCCAATAACCTTGCGAGGTGATGCAAAATTCATGACATCTTCCTTTCTCACTGTCTGAGCATGCCTCCTAAAAAAATGCTGATTACGTCGTTCGCAACCGGAGCGAGTTCATATGATTGTTCGGACAAGATCCAGTTTGTGACCATCTCGTCCAAAGCTCCGTAAAATATCTTGGCTGCTGTCGAGGCTTTGATGTCATCACGAAAGATACCGTCCTTTTGTCCGTCTTCTATCGTCGCCCGGATAATGTCCAGATAATCAGCAAAACCTGCTGCGGAAAATTCGCGCATGAATTTAGTCGAACCTCTCAGTTCCACTTGAAAGACGATGGCTAGGTCACGGTCTGACCCAAGTTTTTCAAGGTGAAGTCCTGCTATCTTGCTCAGCTTATCTGGTGGCGATGATACGTCTTTTAGTTCGCGCTTTCCCTCTGAGATAAAATCTTCCATTGCTTGGTCAAAGATCGACCTCAATATTTCATCCTTACTTTTGAAGTAAAGATAGACCGTTCCATCTGCAATACCGGCTTCACGAGCAATATCTGATACCTTTGAGCTGAAATAGCCCTTACCTGCAAACACTTTTATAGCCGCTCGGAGGATAGTTGAACGTTTATCGCCTACACCAGTTCTGGATCCTGTTAAAGCTTTAGCGGCCTTTCTCATAATAATCAGCAATGAATGAATAATCATTCATTGCCACATAGGCTATAACAGAACGGCAGAAAAAAGCAAGAAACTGAAAGATTGTAAATAAGAATTTTGTAGAGAATGTGGCGGAGAGGACAGGACTCGAACCTGCAAGCGGTTACCCGCGGTAGTTTTCAAGACTACTGCCTTACCAATTAGGCTACCTCTCCGCAATTTGCGGCGAAGTTGAAAATATACCTCAATCCTGGAAAAGAAACAAATTATTTGACGAACAAAAAAGCCCGAACGCTATTGTGCTGCCGGGCTTTCTTGGACAAGGGTGACAAGCGTCATTCCGAAAGCAGTTGAGAAATTCGGGTGTCGATATTAGATGTTTTGTCCCAACCGTCTGCGCGGAGGTTGATCTTACCTTTTCGGTCGATCAGATAATATGACGGAAAGCCCATGCGGATACGGCCCGAAGCGTCCATATCGGCATACTTCAATACCACGCCAAAACTATTTGGAACGATGTCGAATCTAAAAGGGTTCTTCTTAATATACGGACTAACAATGGATTCATTTTCCATTGTAAGTGCAAGGAAAACAACGTCACGTCCTTTATAGCTGTCTGCCATTCGGTTGAGTTTTGGTATCTCGTTATGGCATATCAGACAACGAGTTGACCAGAAGGTCATGACCACGACCTTTCCTTTTAGGTCATTCAACTCCAACGGCTTGCCGTTAAGATACTCTGCCGAAAACGCAGGAGCCTCCGCGCCGACAGTAAGCTGCTGCTGAGCAGCCGCACAGATCGACAAGGCAAGGATAACGATGAACAAAAATACAGTTCTCACAGCCTAATGTTGATAATTCCTAAGATTAATAAAGAACGTAATGTGGGGGAGTTTGAGGGAGGTTAAAGAATGTAAAACATCCTTTAACTGTTTAAAAATCCCCAAACACATCAAATTTCCAGAAAATCCTCCAAAGAAATCAATATTTTGCGTCAACGGCAAAAACCCGATACATGCTAAAATCAAAAAATGCGGCTAGAGTTCGTAGAAGCAATAAATTTCCGCAATCTAAAGGGGAAGATCGACCTTGAGCCGGGCCTCAGCATACTCGTCGGCGAGAACGGCCAGGGAAAGACAAACTGGCTTGAGGCTATAAACGTGCTGGCGACGACCAGATCCTTTAAAACGGGCAAGATCGCGGAAACGATCAGATTTGATAAGGATCTGGCAATAGTAAAAGGCAATATTCGCCAGTCACAGGAGCTGTATAGAATGCTCCAGGTCAATATACAAAAGACTATAAAATCATGTCTCGTAAATGGCAAACAGGAAACCACACAAAGATACTTACACGAACTGCATGCCGTTGTTTTCAATGCAGATGAACTGGAAATAGTTCGCGGTCAACCGGATTCACGCCGCAGGTTCTTAGATAGCGGCATAGTATCGCTGCACCCGCCTTTTACACAGACATTTACAGACTATACAAAGGTCCTTCGGCAAAAAAATTCCCTTTTGAATCAGGCACGGGAAAAGGAAATGTCGATTGAGAAAACCGCTGAGACCCTCGAACCGTGGAATGAACAACTGACAGCTCTCGCCGCAAAAATACACAGAGCTAGAACTCGTTTTGTTGAAAGAATAAATGAAGTGCTCGAAAAACGTCTTTTCGGACGCGAAGAGCTGTCGATAAGGTATGTTTCATCGCTTGAGGGCAAGGGTGACATGTCCGATTACGCCGGATTGCTGACCGAGAGGCTTAAGTTGCGAGTTCAGGCCGAATTAGTTGCCGGACATTCGCTTGTCGGACCGCACCGGGATGATATGGAAGTGCTGTTTGACGGGCAGGATATCCGCAAATTCGGTTCTTCGGGGCAACAGCGCAGCGCTTTACTGCTGCTTCAGTTGGCAAACATCACCGTTTTTCACGCTACACGAGGAGAATACCCGCTATTCCTGCTTGATGACATCGATGCTGAACTGGACCATCGTCGGATCGGCAGCCTTCTGGAATATCTTGAAGGGAAGACGCAAACTATCGTGACCACATCAAAAGAAGGTTTTGTTTCTGAATTTGGAAGCTCGGCGAAAACCATTCGCATAGAAGGCGGATCAGTTGCCGGAAGGGCTGATTCGGCTTCTTAAAAAAGACTTTTCGGCTGTCGGTAATACCCTGAAAATGCTATAATATTCCATTGATTAGAACATATGTTTCCAGCCTTACAGGCCCATCTGGTCAAAAGAGATAAATAATTATCTAACAACTAATTAGGCGACAATATCGATCGCAAATGGATTTAGAGGTTTCAAAAAAATTGGCTAAAGCAAAGACAGAATACGACGAGAGTTCCATAACTGCGTTGGAAGGCCGCGACGCCGTCCGCAAGCGTCCCGCGATGTATATAGGATCAACGGGCGACATAGGTCTCCACCATCTTGTTTATGAGGTGGTTGACAATTCGGTGGATGAAGCTCTGGCAGGATATTGTGACACTATCGAAGTGACCATTCACATGGATAATTCGATAACGGTCGTAGACAACGGCCGAGGAATTCCTACAGGCATCCATAAACAATTTGGAGTATCGGCTGCGGAAGTTGTTATGACCGTTCTGCACGCCGGCGGTAAGTTCGACTCAAACTCTTACAAGGTTTCGGGTGGTCTGCATGGTGTTGGTGTTTCTTGTGTAAATTTTCTTTCAGAATGGGTCAAGCTTGAGATCTGGCGTGATGGAAAGACGCACGAGATGGATTTTCAGGTTGGTATTCCTGTTGAATCGCTTAAAGAGACGGGGACGACATCCAAGCGCGGTACTAAGATAACCTTTAAGCCGGACGGTGACATCTTTGATACAACTGTTTACAGTTTTGACAAATTGTCCGAGCGTCTTAGAGAAAAAGCCTTTTTGAACAAAGGAATACGTATCTTTATAAAGGACGAACGTGAAGAGACCGAGAAAATGCATGAGTTCTATTACAAAGGCGGCATAGCCGAGTTTGTAAAGCATTTGAACAAGAATAAAAGTCCGCTTCACGAAGAGCCGTTGTATTTTGAACATGTCTCTGATGGGCTGTCGATAGAAGTATCTATGCAGTATAACGACAGCTATGACGAGAAGATATTTTCGTTTGCTAATAACATCAATACGGTTGACGGCGGAACACATCTTTCAGGTTTTCGCGGAGCCATTACCAGAACGATCAATAACTATGCTGAAAGTTCCGGTTTGACCAAAAACGCTAAGGTCACGCTGTCTGGAGATGATGTTCGAGAAGGACTTGTTGCGGTCATAAGTGTCAAGATACCGCAGCCTCAATTTGAGGGGCAGACAAAAGGAAAATTGAATTCTCCTGTAAAAGGACCTGTCGAATCGTTTCTGAACGAAAAGCTGGGAGAGTTCTTTGAGCAGAATCCTTCGGTAGCGAAAAAGATAGTCGGTAAGGCGGTTGATGCAGCCCGTGCTCGGGAGGCGGCGAGAAAGGCCCGCGAGATAGTTCGTAAAGGATCATTGACCGGTTCGGGTTTGCCCGGCAAGCTTGCCGATTGTCAGGAGAAGGATCCTGAAAAGTCAGAGCTGTATATCGTTGAGGGAGATTCTGCAGGCGGTTCGGCAAAACAGGGTCGCGACCGTAAGAATCAGGCCGTTCTTCCGCTTAAGGGTAAGATCCTCAACGTTGAAAAAGCACGTTTTGACAAGATGCTCGGGCATGGTGAGATCAAGGCTCTGATCACTGCCCTGGGAACTGGTATCGGCAAAGAGGATTTTGATGTCAGCAAACTGCGTTATCACAAGGTTTGTCTTATGACGGACGCCGACGTTGACGGCAGCCATATCCGCACGCTTTTGCTGACCTTCTTTTATCGGCAGATGCCGGAGCTTGTAGAGGGCGGATATGTCTATATTGCTCAGCCGCCGCTGTACAAGGTGAAGCGTGGGAGAAAAGAAGAATACATAAAAGATGAATCTTCGATGTTCCGCTATCTTCTGAGAATGGGGATAGACGATGTGAACATCACCATGAACGGCCGTCCGGTCGAGGGAAGAGAACTTACACGCACGCTTGAGCAGACGAAAGAGTTCAAGAATTATTACGAAAGGTTTGCCCGCCGCGTCGGTAATGACGAAACTCTTCTTGACTCGCTGATCGATGCTTTTGCGGGCGAGAGCGGCGTTCTGAAAAAGCACGGCGTAAAGATGAAAAAGGTCTTTGCGGAAGAAGAGCTAATGGCAGAGGTTGAAGCACGTTTGGCAGATGCCGGATTTGCCACAGAGCTTGTTCCCGATATTGAGCACGGACTGTGGGAGATAGAGGTGAATTACCCCAACGGCAGCAAATTGGTCTTTGACTGGGATCTTGGCAGTTATGTTGAGTTTCAGAAGGCGGTCGACCTCAAACAGACCCTCGATGCAAACTTTCCGGGGCCGTTCGTCTTTGGCGAAAACGGCAAGAGCGAGACTGTTACTACCCGCGAAGATCTGTTGGAAAAGATCACCGCAGGAGCAAAAAAAGATCTCAGTATGCAGCGCTATAAAGGTTTGGGCGAAATGAACCCCGAACAACTCTGGGAAACCACTATGGATCCCGAAAAGCGGACGTTGCTTCAGGTTCGCGTTGAGGACATAGTCGAGACCGACCAGATATTCACGGTTCTCATGGGCGACCACGTTGAACCTCGCAGAAAGTTCATTGAAGACAACGCTCTGGATGTAAAAAATCTGGACGTCTAATTTGGCTTTTTCTATCAGGTGAATCGTAAATGACTGGAACGGCAAACATCTCTGCTTATCGTGGCGGCATCTGAATAGTTACCGTTGGATAGTGAGTAGTTTAAGCATTATGTCTCTAATTCATCTGATAGAATGAACCTCCGATCATAGGAAAAGTGCATAATTTATAAGGATTTGCTTTGCCAACAGGATGTTCAAAGGAAAAGTTATTCTACCAATTACCCTGTCTATAACATTTGTTGTCGGGATCGTGTTCGTTTGGTTGTCTTTGTCAGGCCAAAAAACAAAGGTCGAGACACTGCCGGTGATTGTGTCTCCTGCAGTTTCGGACGATCCGTGCAATTATCCGCAGCCCACAGATCGCTTACTCACCGCAGAAGAGGCTGTCGTTGCCGCTGAGTGTTTTGTCATACAAAATGGATACACCGACCTCCCGCCCATTGCTGACCGATCAAAGATAGTACCCGAGAATATTTATCCAATGACAGATGACGAAGGAATGAGGCTGCGCCGCGATTCACTTCAACGTCGGGCGTTTAGTTTTAGTCAGGATCATGAGTTTTTTGGAGGCAGCTGGGTTGTTATGTTTGCTTTCAAACCTCATCAAAATGTCGTAAGGAGGTCTGATGACGGTTTTGATAACTTCGGTCGAGCTGTTGTAATGGATTTTTACGGCAGGAACATTCGCATCCTCCATTCGCCATATTCTCTGAGATCTCCTAATGCGAAGATAATGCGGCCGTCTAACTAGAAGAAAATAGGGTGTTCAGGAAATTGTTTCTTTAATAAAATAAAAGCATGATGCTCACCGCTCTGTATACTCAACCGCGTGCGTTCCGTACGATCTCAACGAACTGCCTGGCGCGTTCTGTAACAATATCAGCATTGCCTTCGCGGATGGCCTTTACGTCAACAAGGTCGGTGCCGACACCGAGCGCGGATGCTCCGGCCTTGATGAAATCTGCCGCTGTTGTGAGCGAAACACCGCCCGTCGGGATGATCTTTACTTGCGGAAACGGTCCCTTTAGATTTTTTACATAGCTGGCGCCCCCAACCGAACCACACGGAAACACTTTTACGAAATCGACGCCTGCACCCCAAGCTGTGATGACCTCGGTAGGTGTCAGAACGCCCGGACAAATAGGGGCGCTGTAACGGTGGCAAAGTTCTATAGTTGCCAGATTAAGTGCAGGACTTACAATGAACTGAGCCCCAGCCAGCAGACAAGCCCGAGCAGTTTCAGGATCAAGCACTGTTCCGGCGCCTACCAGTACATCGCTGCCGTATTTATCGGCGACCTTTTCGATGACCTTAATCGCACCTGGAACGGTCATCGTTATTTCAAGCACGTTGACACCGCCGGCTTTGATCGCGTCAATGGCCTGCATCGCTTCATCTGCAGAAGACGCACGCACCACCGGTACAAGTCCGAGGTTTTCTATTTGTTCAACAATTTGCTTTTTGTTCATCGTATTTTATAGGACACATAGGACTTATGTGTCCTATGCGACCCATTTTTTATCTTGCCACACGGGCGCCGCCGCCTTTCATTACTCTGAGAACGTCCGCGAGGCCAACGGTCGTTGTATCGCCGGGTGTTGTCATTGCGAGGGCTCCGTGAGCAGCACCACAGTTCACCGCCCATTCCGGCGTTTCACCAGTCAGAAATCCGTAGATAAGTCCCGAAGCAAAAGAATCGCCGCCGCCTACGCGGTCAAAGATATCCAGATCGGGTCTCATCATTGCCTGATAGAGCTGTCCTTCGGTAAAACAGACCGCACCCCAATCGTTGACCGATGCGGTCTTGGCGTTTCTGAGTGTCGTTGCCGCTACCTTGAAATTGGGAAAATCCCCGACGGCCTTGCGGATCATCTTCTCAAAGTTGACGATGTCGAGCTTTGAATGATGTTCGTCCTGTCCTTCGACCTCAAAGCCGAGACACGCTGTGAAATCTTCTTCGTTGCCGATCATTACATCAACATATTGCGCAAGATCGCGATTAACTTCCTGTGCCTTTGCCTGTCCGCCTATTGCTTTCCAGAGCGAATCACGAAAGTTAAGATCGTAGGATATGATAGTGCCGTATTTCTTGGCTACTTCCATGGCCTCTTTGGCAACTTCGGGCGTGGTTTCAGAAAGGGCACAGAATATGCCGCCGGTGTGAAACCACCTCGCACCTTCCTCACCAAATATCTTTTCCCAATCGATAGCGCCTTTCTTGAGTTGTGAGACCGCCGTGTGTCCGCGATCAGAACAACCCAGAGCAGCTCGCACACCAAAACCGCGCTCGGTGAAATTCATTCCGTTGCGAACCGTTCGCCCGACGCCGTCATATTTCACCCATTTGACATGCGACTGATCGACGCCGCCCTGATACATCAGATCCTGCACGAGCTTGCCGACGGGATTATCGGCTAGAGCAGTTACGACCGCAGCTTCGAGGCCGAAACACCGTCTAAGCCCGCGGGCGACGTTATATTCCCCGCCTCCTTCCCAAACATCAAACGACCTGGTCGTGTGAATTCTTTTATCGCCCGGATCTAGCCTGAGCATCACTTCGCCGAGGGAAACAATATCCCAACGACACTCTTCTTTAGAGCGTATATTCAGTGTCATGATTATGAAATAATTATAAACCTTGCATTATAAATCTATCGTCGCGGGATGGTTGAGTCAACTCGTTACAGTTTTCAGCATAGAAGAAATGATCGATTACAGACAGGATGAACAAGATCAAATTAAAATGATCAGACGCGAGCGAGGAAATCTTCTACCGCAACCTCCAAAGCTCCGCCAAGTGCGGCACCAGCTGGCTCACCGGGTTCGATCGACCAGCCGCCTGTCTTGCCGATAATACTGCGATTTATTGCGTCTTTCAGTGGGCTTTCAATATATTTCCAACCATAAACAAGCCTTCCGCTGACGATAACGCGTGGAATGCCCATTCCCATTATCACGTTAGCAATGCCTATTCCCAGATAATCTCCTATCATCTCAAGTGTTCGCCGGGATCGATTATCGCCATTCTCTGCTTTTGCTACGATCTCGACAAATCTTGGCGGCGTCTCATTATGTCTTAAGGGACGATCTCCCAGATATAATGATGCAGCGGCTGCGGCAGAGCCATATTTTTCCCAGCAACCCCGATTGCCGCAAACACATTTCTTTCCACCAGCGACAATTGTCATATGACCGAATTCGCCAGCTATTCCACGGCCAATTCCGCTGCCGCGATAGACTTCGCTGCCGATCACAAGCCCGACGCCGATGCCTGTTCCTGATCTGACCAGGATAAAATTTGAAAGCAGTCCGTCGGTCGTGTCCTTTATCTTCAGACGCGCCTCATACATTGCTGCAGCCGTAGAATCGTTCTCGACCACGACCCTTGTATCGTCTTGTGCTAATGCCTCAGCTATTCCAACATTGTGCCAATCCAGATTCGGAGCGAATATAATTCCGCTTCGTTCAGGATCGGTCATTCCGGGAACACTGATACCGATCGCTTCCAGCCGGCGTTCGGTATTCTTTTGGCGGATCTCTTCAATGCATCTCTTTAACTTCCTCAAGGCTGTGTCATAAGCTCCGGGAGTTTCAAAATCATCCTCTTCGACGATCTCGCCGCTCATTGATGTCAGGCCAACCTGAGTTCTTCGAACTCCTATGTTTACACCGATAAAATACGAGTTATTATCAACAAATGAGAGCGTTCTGTTTCTGCGACCTTGTCCCTTTGCAGGTGAAAGCTTTTCTTCTTGCAAAATGCCCGCATCTAACAGAGGTTTGACGACCTCCGTTACAGTACTTTTATCAATATTTAACCTTTCGGCAATTTCCGTTCGGGAAATTGGTTGGGCGGCGCGCAAAAGCCGTAGCAGAAGACTACGCTTGTTGGCGGTTGATGAGGTTCCGATTTCTAGCATTTTGGACTGCAAGGTTGTTCCCTCGTTCATATCTATCTGTATCTGACCATCTTACAATGAAACCAACTCTGCTGACTAAAAAATGGAGGGTCAGAGTATTTAATCGCGGTATTAGTTCGGATCTGTTGTGTGATTCCAGCGTTCTCGTTTCTAAAAGGTCAGTTAACTTATGTCTTCGCCTTTTATGACTCTTCTGCATGACGTGTTTTCATAAGGTTACGCATAGCTTCTTTTGCTTCTTCTACGTCATGTTCGCTTAAAGTTTGATAAACGAGCTTATAGCTTTCCGCAAGGTTTTCCCTGTCAAGATCTAGATCGTCAGGATCGGGATTGGCCTCAGATCCAAATATCATTGTCGTGAGCATATTCATCAGAACATGTAGAACACGATTTTGCGAGGCGGCAGCAAGAACATAATAAAACCCAATCTCGTGCGTTACATATTTATTCGCATCACTAGAGGATGCGATCATTCCCGATATCTCTTTAGAAAGGTTCTTTAATTGATCCTCTTTTGCCCTTTCCGCTGCAAGTCCGGCGAGAATTATCGCCAGTAACTGATGAGCCTCTGCCATTTCCTTCTGCGTGAATCCGTTAAGACCGGAAAATATCTTTAACGGAAAACCGTCGAGCACTTGCGTTTCATTGCTTGCTGCAACAAATGTTCCCGATCCTTGGCGTGAACGCAAGATGCCGACGGTGGATAAAGCTCTTATGCCTGCACGCAATGTAGGGCGGCTGACGCCGAGAGTCTTTGCCAGATCGCGTTCAGGCGGTAGTTTGTCGCCGGCACCCAGACTGCCATTCCGGATCATAGCCACAAGGCTTTCAGCGACGTCATCTACAGATGAGCCGATCTTTTTTCTATCCTGTTCGTTAAGCTCAGAATGTTTCTCAGGCATTGATGCGTGTAGTTTATCCGTTTCACACGTCAATGTCGAAACTGCGTCTTAATGATGTGAATCGCGAGCATTACTGGACATCTGATCTTACAGATCCTTCAATTTCCATGATCAGGTCCGCACCGTAGCTTCGTGCCGGGGTTTGAAATCCCTCAGAGAAATTACCGTTAAGAATTTTATGTGTGATATTTAGCGCGGCAAGCGCGGTCGTGGTATAGCCTTCTGGGATCTGCATTCGCGATTCGACAGTGTTGCCCTGTGCATCTGTAGCCATTCCCCACAGAAGCGTTTTACCCTTTTCTCTTTGATCGTCAGAAGGACCGCCGGGCGGTATCTGTTTTTGCAGATAATTGTTTATTGGTCGTGAGGCAAGTATCCAGCCCAGATAACGACTTAGCTTTAATAGCCTGAGGTTTGCCGGCGGAATGACCGTATAGACCTCAATATTTGGAATCCCAGTCGAATAATATGCAGTCGAAACATCACCCCACGGAATGGTCGTGCCGATCTTTTTTGTCTCACCAAAATCTATCTCTCGTGTCTTCCACGCTGCCGGAACAGAAGTTATTATCCCATCCTTTCTGATAGCTCCGCCCTTGCCGATGTTCATCGTCATAGTTGCTTGTGTTCCGTGAGAGATACGACCTTTTCCGTAAAACGCAAGGCTGATGTGGGTGGCAGAAGGAAGGCGATTCTTTAGGTGGAGAGCCAGACAATCACTCGGGACGACATCAAACCCAACACCCGGCATGATCATTATTCCGGCGGCTTTCGCTTTTTTATCTTGTGCGGCACAAGCTTCAAATACCGCTATTTCGCCTGTGATGTCTGTGTAGTGCTTTTTATTACGAAGACAAGCCTCGACCATTGGCCTCGAGGTTAGTGAAAATGGTCCGGCGCAATGCAGCACCGTTTCAACTTCCTGCAAAACTGCATCAAGTTTATCCGTCTCATCCAGCGAGAAGACCCGATATTCCAGACCATGCTTCTCTGCCAAAGACGTTATCGCTGCTGAATTTCTTCCGGCTATGATCGGTCGCAACCCTCGCTCGACCGCATACCGCGTGATCAGCTCACCGGTATAGCCATTCGCTCCGTATATGAGAAATCTGTTTTTGCTAGAAAGATCGATATTCATTGACTAAAAAAACAATCATATTTGACCATAACAATTCTTCACAGCCAAGTATCTATACCTTTAACAAACAGACCTGACTAAAATAGGGTAAAAGATCTGGTCTGAAACTCATAGAGTCTCAATAGAAAGATATTCCTTGAGACCTCCTTTGCACCTAAAGCTTCCATATGAGGTGTCATCACTTGTGCGTCCAGCCAGGTTGAGCCGCGTTCTTTCAGATGGTCTATCAAAAAAAGTAGTGCAAGCTTGGATGCGTTGGGTTTTTTGTAGAACATAGATTCGCCGCAGAAAACACCTCCGGCGTCAACGCCGTACAAACCGCCGACGAGGTTGTCACTTTCATCCCATGCCTCCACACTGTGGGCCATTCCGGTTTCATGGAGTTCTGTATAGGTTTCAATAAAGGCAGGTTTGATCCATGTTCCGCTCTGTCCATTTCTGGCAGACGCGGAACACTCTTCCATCACACGGCGAAAATCTTCATTGATTGTAAACCGAAAGCGGGTTTTTTTGCGTTCTTTTGCCAAGCTTCTTGATATCCGCAAATCGGCGAACTCCAGGATCGCCCGCTTTTCAGGGCAATACCAGGGAAGCGGAACGCCGTTAATGTACCATGGAAAAATGCCTTTCCGATAAGCCTCTCTCAGATTTTCGAGCGTCAACTGATCACCAAACGAGATCACATCGCGCGCATAATAGAAAAACTTTCCATACGGCAGCCATTCGGGAAACTCATATGTTGTAGGATCGGGAAAAGCCATTGGTCTTTTTATTTTACCGCAGAGCTGTTTCAGTCGAGAGCAAAAAGTGATTCAGTATAAAAATGATCTTTGCGGCTGCTCAAAGCGATTCGCATATCAACAGCGCTATATCCGCTAAATGTAGCCCATTTCTACACTGTCTGCGTTTTCCATTTCCCGCGACGAAAAAGAAACGCAGCCACGACCGCAAGAACAGAGAACGCAACAGTTATTGCCCAGAAAACCCCGCTTGGCCCCCAACCAAAGGTATGTGCGAGCAAGTATGCGAGCGGTATTTCAAACAACCAAAAAATAAACAGGTTCAGATAGGTTGGAGTCAATGTATCTCCGGCACCGTTGAAGGAACTCTCCATGACCATTCCCAGTCCGTAAAAAGCATAACCATAACCTATTATCCTCAGACAATCTTTGCCGTGGATCAATATTTCCGGGTCTGCGGTGAAGATCCGTACGACCGGATCGGCAAATATGACAAAGAACATTCCAATAAAACCCAAGAAAACTGCATTGATCGCTCCGGCTATCCATACAGTTCTCTCGGCACGTTCGGGTTGTCCTGCTCCGAGATTTTGCCCGACAAGTGTTGCTGTTGCGTTCGCAATACCGGCTGCCAGCAGGATGATGAATACAATTACTCTCATACCTATTTGATAGCCGGCCATTGCCACACTACCGAAAGCGGCCAGAATGACAACCAATCCGCTCCAGCTTGCGGTCGATATCAGGAACTGAAGAACTGCGACCGATGATAATCTGACAAGGCTCCAGAGCAGAGTAAGGTCCAGCTTCCAGTGTCGTTTTCTTATCTCTATTCGACCGCCATTGTCTCTGAAGAACAATGCCCACGCCGCATACACGACACCGGCTCCACGACCTATTACAGTAGAGACAGCCGCACCCGTAACGCCCATTTCTGGAAAGTAAAGCAACCCAAAGATAAGAAGCGGATCGAGCACAAGATTTATCGCGTTGGCAAAGATAAGTACGCGCATCGCTATTGCCGCATCACCCGCACCGCGAAAAATTGCGTTAAGCAGAAACAGAAAAACGATCACCAGACTTGTACCGAACATAATCTGCATGAACGGTGTTCCTAATGTGACAACTGCTTCTTCTGCTCCTAAAAGCCTTAATATATCGGGTGCGAATATTAGTCCGATCAGACCCATGATGACGGAGACGATCAGCCCCAGATATATCATGTGTACAGCGGAACGAGCCGCTTCTTCATGATCTTTTTCGCCAATGCGTCTAGCAACAGTTGCCGTTGCTCCGATGCTAAGGCCAACCGCAACAGCATAGACCAGAGCCAATACAGACTCAGTAAACCCGACCACGGCGACCGCTTCGGCTCCCAGCTTTGCTACAAAGAATGTGTCAAAGATCGCAAAAACTCCCTCCATTGCCATTTCGAAGGTCATTGGAACGGCAAGGATGATCAATCCCGCAATGATCGACCCTTGAGTAAAATCACGATCGGTTCCGCTGAATATCTCCCTCATCAAGGAGCGAAAAGTGTCCTTTTCGGTAGTCGCAACTGGCGACTCCGCGCTGTTCATAGACATAAGTAAGATCCCGGATACAAAAACAGGGCACGACGAGTGCCGAAAGGTATCTGCTGAACGGCGGCAAGACACTGCCAGTGCAGACATTACAGGGCGGTCAAATTAGGCAAGGATTAAGAACTTCATTTTATGAAACCTAACACACTATCAAATTCAAAGGAAGTGTTACGGAGCTTGTTCAGAAAAAGTTCAAATTATTTACATAGAATTATCAGCAATTGTCCCTGTTGGGTTCGGCTTCACAGCTCTGTTGCTTTTTGAATTTGCCAAAGCAATTGTCCTGATTGTAAAGTTGCTGTCAGCTGTAGCCTTTTCGTGCATCTTCTTTTACGGAGATAGCTACTAAATCGTAATGTGGCGCTTGTTAAAATTGTCACAGAGCATAATTTTCAAAACCCTTTCAGAAGTATTATCAGATCAGAGGACAAAGGCGGCTTTCTGACCGTTGCGGTTTTCGACTGCTTATGACGAATGTTTCCAGAAGAGATTTCCTGTTGGGTATAAGTGCGCTAAGCGCCGCTGCGATAGGTCGGCCTTCTTTTCTATTTGGAAATGTTAATGCCCAATCTCCTTTCGAATTTTTAGTGCTTGGGGATTCATTGGTTTGGGGACAGGGGTTGGAGGAAGATCAAAAGTTCTATCGTCTGACGAAAGTATGGCTTAGAGATGAGGTGTTTGCGGGACAGCGTCCTGTGAATCTAAACATACTAGCTCATTCAGGTTCGACGATCCAGCTTAGCAGTAAAGAGCAAGAAGCTCTGCTTGGTGCTGAGCGGGATCCGAATAAAGATCTTCATCCGGAAATTAACATATCCTTTCCCGTCATCAACGCTCAGCTTGCAAAAGCTCGACAAGTGTATGAAAAACCCGAAGACGTAGGACTGATAATGTTGTCGGGCGGCATTCCCGAAGTGGGTGTCTCAAACATCTTGAATCCTTTTCGGGACAATATAAAGCTGAGTGAAGATATTAGTAGGTATTGTTTCGATCATATGTCATCGCTATTGACCGAGACGCACCAGGCTTTTCCAAACGCTAAGATCGTCGTTATCGGTTACTATCCGATCATCACCAAACACACGCCGATGAAACGAATCGTCAATGATGTTCTGGAGCTCTACAACTGGCCGGGATGGACAAAGCCGTTGATGAACAATCCTATGAAACGGATTCTATGGCGAAGGTTTCGCGGCAAGATGATTAGACGTTCTAAGATCTGGGCAGACGGTTCGACCGCTGAACTCGGCAGGGCGGTTGACGTCTTGAATAAAAATACTGGCGATGAAACGGCTATCTTGGTAGTACCCCCTTTTTCAGACACAAACGCATACGGCGCCAAAGATTCATATCTTTTCAAGGTAGCAAAAAAAGGCTTTGCGGCCGATCCTATGCGTGAAGTGCGTAGTGATGAATGCCACCCTGCTCTGTCCGAACTTCGCCGTGATACTAACCTTAAATACAGAACTCGTGTGTGTGAACTGGCAAGTATCGGTCATCCTAATGAGAAAGGGTCCGCTGCTATTGCCGATGCTGTCAAACATGCGCTGTTGCCATTGCTCACAAAAGAAGTTTCCAACCGTTAAGCAAATCGCTATACTTTAAACCTTGGTTATGAAGATAGCTGTAGCAATGAGCGGCGGCGTTGATTCATCAGCGGCAGCCGCGCTATTAAAAGAGCAGGGACACGAACTCGTCGGTTTTACGATGCAGCTGTGGGATCAGCGGCGTCTTATAAATGTTGATGAGAACGGCGATCCTTTGCCTTCTCGCTGCTGCTCGCTTGATGATGTTTACGATGCTCGGCGCGTTGCCGGTTCACTTGGGTTTCCCTTCTACGTTCTAAACCTGGAAAAGGATTTTGACCGTGATGTTGTGGAGCCTTTTATACAGAGCTATCTGTCCGGCGAAACGCCAATACCGTGCGTCGCGTGCAATTCACGGCTAAAGTTTGCTTCGTTGGACCGCATGGCTGTTTCACTCGGATGCGATAAGGTCGCAACCGGACATTACGCCCGCGTTGAATATGATGAAGAAGTAAACCGCTATCGTCTGTTTCGCGGACGCAATCACTGGAAAGATCAAAGTTATTTTCTTTGGGAACTTACACAGGAACAACTATCACGCGCATTTTTTCCGCTGGGCGAGATGATGAAGGACGATGTTCGCGAGATCGCTCGCACGGCAGATCTTTACACAGCCGACAAACAGGAATCGCAGGAGATCTGTTTTGTCCCGGACGGCAAATACTCCGAATTCATCGACCGTTTTCTGGAACACGAGAATCGCTCCGATGAAATTCCCGAAGGCGGCGAAATAGTGAGCACATCAGGAGCTGTTCTAGGTTCGCACACCGGTATTCATCGCTACACCATCGGCCAGCGAAAAGGTCTCGGTATAGCGCATGAAAAGCCGCTTTATGTTGTCCAGATCGAACGGGCAAAGAATCAGATCATCGTCGGTGAGGCAGAAGAACTCGACACGATGGAATTTACCGCCAAAGGTGTGAATTGGATCTCTTTTGACACACCGACAGAAGCGGTAAAAGCCCTTGTCAAAGTGCGCTATCGTCACGACCCGACACCGGCAACTATTTATCCCTTACCTGATTCTCATGCGCGAGTGGTTTTTGACGAACCGCAACGCGCGATCACACCGGGCCAGGCGACCATCTTTTATGATATCGCAACTGCTGAAGAGGTTGTCGGTGGTGGCTGGATCATCCGCGATCCTGAATGATGTTCGATAGAAGTGAAAAAAGCCGAGCTTCGCAAAATTTATCAAAAGAAACGCAGTGAACTTTCGCTGATGGAAGTTGCCGCAGCAAGCTCACACATCGCCGACCGTTTCTTTGATCTTATCGATCTCTCTGATGTTAAAAAGCTTCATACATTCATCCGCATTGCCAAATTCAATGAAGTGGACACCTCAAATATCTATTATCGCATCTGGCGGGAATGGCCGGATGTTGCCACCTATGCCCCTAAAAGCGATCTAGCGACAAATAGCATAAGGAGTATCGTGTTTGACAGCAAGACTGGATGGACTGAGAACGAATGGAACATTCGTGAGCCGATCGGGACAGAGGCGGCCGCACCTGAACAACTTGATATTGTTATTGTTCCGCTACTTTGTTTTGACCAAACCGGCCATCGTATTGGATACGGCAAAGGGTTCTATGACAGACTGCTTTTACAGTGTCGTCAGAACTGTAAAAAGATAGGACTGAGTATTTTTCCGCATGCGGAAAACATTGGCGACGCTAGTGATAACGACGTCCGGCTTGATGCCGTAATAACTCCTGATGAGGTGTTTCAATGGCAATGAGATTATATCTTTTGGCTGGAGCGGGAAGTTTTGTTGGCGGAGTTTTGCGGTTTGCCATATCACATTATTTTGTTGCGCGGTTCAGCACGGCATTTCCTTACCACACATTCTTTATAAACATTATCGGCAGCTTTTTTATCGGAGTGATCGCTGCCCTTGCACTTAGGGGATCGGTTTCCGAAGATTGGAAGGTCTTTCTTGCGGTAGGCGTCTGCGGAGGATTTACGACATTTTCGGCATTCTCTTTAGAGATGCTGGACCTAATGCGGTCAGGTGCCGTTACTACTGCATTGATATATGCCGCGGCAAGCCTTGTTCTTGGCCTGCTCGCGGCGTTTGCTGGTTTTCAATTGATAAAGTAACTAACCTTTTGCTTTGAGAATATCTCTGATCTCGGTAAGCAATGCTTCTTGCGGCGTCGGTTCTGCTTCTGCCTCGAGTCCCTTAAAGAGCGAGACGGCATATTTAGCAAGCAAGAACATTACAAAAGCAACGATCAAAAATGTTATGACATCGCTTATAAGTTGTCCGTAGAGAACCAGAGGAGCACCTTCCTTAACGGCAGCTTCTATCTGTTCGGCGGTTGCCCCAGGTTGGAGCTTTCCACTAAGGTCATAAAATTTTGTCTTAAAATCAACGCCGCCTGTAATTAACCCTACAAAAGGCATGATAATACCCTCAGTAAAAGTTGAGATTATTTTACCGAAAGCCGCACCCATAATAACCGCAATGGCAAGGTCAAGCACGTTTCCGCGTGCGATGAATTTCTTAAAATCGCTAATCATAACAGATCCTCCTAAACACGTGAATGAATAAAGATTAGCATTGTATATCCTTCTTTTACCATATAAATGTTTCAATAGTTAACAGTTCAAAACAAAAAGACGGCTCGAAAGCCGCCTTTTTATTGAAGAGTGTAATGTTGTCTTACGATTTTGCTGCGTCCGCTTTTTTCTCTGCATCGGTGGTGTCTGATTTGCTGTCAGAACCTGAAGCAGAAGATGTTGTCGAAGAGGTCGAAGCCGACGTCGAAGAAGTGCCTGAATAGGAACTCTTCTGGTACGACGAAGAACTTTGGGACGGTGCGGCCGCGGCAGGTTTATCCACCTGTTCACGTGCCTTGATCATCGAACAGCTTCCTTCAAATAGAGCACCGTCCTCGATCACGAGCTTTGGCGTTGTAATATTTCCCACCACTTTTGCGGTGCGGCCAAGATGGATCTTGTCCGTGGCAAAAATGTCTCCGTTTACCGAACCGTTTATGTTTGCGACTGCGACCGATATATTCGCGTCCGCCTGTCCGTTGTTGCCGACGATCAGCGTGCCGCCATCTGAAGAAATCGTTCCGGTCAGGTGGCCGTCAAGGCGAAGCATCATCTGAAAGGTCGTGTCACCGGTCAATGACGTGCCGTGTCCGACAAAGCCGCTGAGCTTGCCTTCTTTTATGTCTCTTGCGATGTTCTCGCTGTCCGTCGTCGGGGCCGAAACCGTATTCGGATTTTCGCTTCCATATTGGTATCCGGCATTTGCTGTCGGATAAGTGCTTTCAGTTGCTTCTTCGGGTTTTGAACCCTTGCCCATTCTGATCATGTTGCCTCCGTATTTTACCTAGTAGGTTGTGGTCGTCCTCATCGGACCAGACGATCTATAAATATGTAGAAAAATGACTTGCGGATAGTAAAACTGCCGTTGGCCGCGATTATGAATATCCGCTTTTCTATAATAGTTGAAACATACGTCTGTTGGCTAGTAAATATTTTAAGACGTTGCCATTAAATGGTCAAAATATTCCCGCGGTACGGGTTTGGGTGTCCACGTATCGTATTTTGGTTGTTATTTCACTCCTTTCGTGGGAAAATCATTAGTTTCGGGAGTTTACGAAATAATTGTTTATTGAGACCAAGACAAAAACACGGCTGCTAAAGAAAATGGGTCAGGCCATAGGCGACTTCGGAATGATCAACGAGGGCGACAAGGTAATGGTCTGTCTTTCGGGTGGAAAGGACAGCTACACGTTGCTTGATCTGCTGTTGGATGTCCGGCGTCGGGCTCCTGTTAAGTTTGATATCTTGGCCGTTAATCTTGATCAAAAGCAACCTGGATTTCCGGAGCATATCCTACCTGAGTACCTGGAGAGCCTAGGGGTCAACTACAGGATAGTTGAAGAAGATACCTATTCTATAGTCAAGGAACATGTGCCGGAGGGTAAAACGTTCTGCTCGTTGTGTTCAAGGCTTCGGCGCGGCATTTTGTACACGACGGCAGTTGAAGAAGGTTGTACAAAGATCGCCCTTGGACACCACGGCGATGACATCATCAACACTTTCCTGCTTAATCTTTTTTACGTCGGCCAGCTAAAGGCAATGCCGCCGAAACTTCGCAGTGATGACGGTCGAAATACTATTATCAGGCCGCTTGCCTATTGTCATGAAGCAGACATTGCGGCTTATGCAGAAGAGAAAAAGTTCCCGATCATCCCTTGCAATCTCTGCGGTTCACAGCCGAATCTAAAACGCGCTCGTGTAAAGGCTCTCGTTACAGAGCTTGCCAAAGAGATACCGTATCTGCGCTCATCTATTCTTACGGCGATGACGAATGTAACCGGATCACATCTTCTGGATGCTGAACTTTACGATTTTCAGAACTTTGAACCACTAGTGAAGAAGATACCTGCGGGTCACGGCAGTGTTGAAAAAGAGCTCGACGCGGTCTTTGACCACAGCGAGCCCTCTTTCACACCAAATTTAATGGCTTCTGCAGGTTTGGCACAAGCAGAGCAGCTTTAGTAGATTCAATTGACCTTTCTCGGTGCGAACAGTTTGTCATCTATCTTGACGTTGTGCGTTATCTTGGTAATCGTTGTGATGATCTCGCCATTACTAGGTGATGAGTTGATCTGCCTGAATGGCATCTTCACACCGTCGATGTCACGATAATCTTCATAGAGAACAGTATAAGGAATAGAAACACTGCTGGTGCTTGAGGTAATGATACCTTGGCGTTTTAAGAGCAGAAATGTTTTCGTCGAATAGAATTCCGTGAATTTTGTACCATTTTCCGGTTCAAACTCGACTACATAGGCTTCCTCGTCTCCGACCTTAGCTGAGCGTTTTACGGTAACGTTCTTATACTTGGCTTTCCAGTCAAGCATAGAGTGAAAATCTGAAACTAGTTTTGTGTCTTCAAGTCTTTTACCGCTAAGTTTTTCTACTGGTGCAAAGCTGTATGCCTGTTCCGCATTGGTTCCGTCAAAATAATCCCATCCTGTTGCGATCTCTTTTCCGATAGCAAACATCTTGGTTTCAGTTGCGGAAAAGTTCGGTGCTTTCGCCCATGTTTTCGCTGTGGCAGTGACGCCCTGATTTTCCAGTGCGATCGTTGCCTCCGTCAAGCGGGAATTTAATTTCCTCCAATTTGCCTCGCCGCCACTTGCGGCAATAACCTTTTGGTAAAGTTCATCTGCCGTGATAGAGACGGTCGGCGGCCCGGCCGGTTTGAACTCCACATTGCCCTGGGGTTGCATTGATGTAAATCCGGTTAATTTGCCGTCATCTCCACGCTTTACTTTGATCCAGAAAGTGTCCGGTAACGGACTCATATTGAATGCGTCCTTTTCTCGTGTAGTAAGTGTATAAGGTTGCTGTCCTTCGATATTAAGCGTCACCTTGTCTCCGGCTTCCTTTATCTCTACTTCGAGGCCGCTTGTTACTGATTCCCACTTACCAACCAGTTCTTTCGCTTCTGTTGGAGAGCCCGCTTCCTTGGCTTTATCAGTTCCGACCTTTGGCAAAGTAAAGTTTCCATGAGGCTGTTCAAGGTAAAGCTCATCTTCCTTAAATGTAATAAAAAAGCCGTCAGGTGCGCCTGACATGCGATATTTGCGGCCGCCGACCGGTTCCAGCGGGTAGGAAGGCTGACCGGGAACATGAGCGGTCAGTTTGCCGTCCTTGAATTCTACATCGATATCAAAACCGGCCTGTGCGAAGCGATATTTACCAGCCTCTTTTGCGGCATCACTTACAGGTGATGCCGGTTGCGGATCTCCAAGGATGTTTTCCCATACTATAGGCATCAGCTCGCTACCGAGCGGAGATGCAGTTACGTTTGTCAGCATTACAAATCCGATCTTTTTCTCCGGGATCAGCGCAACGAGAGCATTAAAGCCGTCTATATTGCCTCCATGCTGAACAACGGTCATTCCGTTCCATTTCTGAACGAACCATCCAAGCGCATAATTTACCGAGCCGGACGGATCGACCTTCATTTGTGGCTTGAACCACTCTTCAAAGCCCTTTTCCGAAACCAGACGCTTTCCATCGACTACACCACCGTTAATGATAAAACGGAGCCATTTTGCCATATCATTAGAGCTGGAATTTATTGAACCGGCCGGAGCTACCTCATCAAGGTCGCGATAGGGCAGCTGTATAGTCTCTTTTGTATCAAAATTATAGTTGTAACCGTTCGAACGATCTTTTACCTTTGCCATCTCCTTCATTGACATTGTGGAATTTGTCATCCCAAGCGGTTTGAAGATGCGCGCCGGTATAAATGCCTCCCAAGACTGTTTTTGAGAAACCGCCACGACCTCGCCGGCAGTAGCGTACATAAGATTCTGATAACCGAATTTCTCCCTCAGCTTTGCAACAGGTTTTGCCTCGCCTGCTACCCGAATCAGCTCCTCGCGGTTGAGCTTGCCCGTGATCATAGCAAGGTCAGTTCTGTTCAATCCCGATGAGTGCGTCAAAAGGTCGCGGATGGTCATATTCTTATCAGTATCTGCGTCACGCATCTTGAAATACGGCAAAACTTTTCGCGGCGAATCGTCCAATGAGAACTTTCCCTCGTCAGCTGACATCAGAACTGACAAGGCGGTGAACGCCTTGGTGGACGAGCCGATCGCGAATTGTGTATCAGCGGTTGCAGCCTCTTTTTTCTCGAAATCCTTGTAACCCAATCCTTTTGAGTAAATGACCTGATCATCCTTAACTATGGCCAGAGACATTCCCGGAATACCCAGTTCTTTCCTGCGTTCCTCAACCTTTTGCTCTATTCTTGCCAAAGGAACAGCGTATGGCGCAGCAAACGGAGCCGACGACTGAGCTAAGGCTCCGTACGGAGCAGCACCGGACAAAATGCATATAAAAAGAAAAAGAGCAGACCATCTGCGTAGTGAACTGAGCTTCATAAATGTCTCCATAAAAAGGCGTTAAAGATATAACTACGGTAAGATATCAACGAAAGTTCAAGTTTAGCACAGAGAGTTGAGCAACAGATTTACAAATACCCATGAGCGAGTGGACATAAGTTTTCTGGCCTGAACGCGATATAATTTAAGAACAATGCTCGAAACAGACCTTTCACTACGTACCGATATCTCTCTTTATTACGACCTCTTCATTCCTGAAGATCGTGCAGGACCGTCACCTTTGCTGATCTCTGTTCATGGTTACGGAGCACATAAACGCTATATGATGCGGGAAGCCCGCGCAATTGCTCCAGAACACTATGTGATCGCATCAATACAGGCGCCCTATCAGCACTTTCGTAAAACAGATGACGGATATCGCGTAGGGTTTGGATGGCTGACCGATTTCAGACCTGACGAATCGGTCGAGCTGCATCAGACTTTCCTGCTCAAGCTGATCGAGAAACTAAAACATGAGAACGTGATAGATCCTGGCAATATTTCTCTCTACGGATTTTCTCAAGCTTGCGCTCTCAATTTTCGTTTTGCGTTCACTTATCCCGATGTTCTGAAAAGCCTAATCGCCGTCTGCGGCGGCATTCCCGGCGACCTCGACGAAAACTCAAAATATAAACCTTTTGCCGCCGAAACACTTTATATCTATGGCGATGACGACGAATTCTACAGTAACGAAAAGTTTCATAGCAACGAACAAAAGCTCCGTTCGATGCTCCCGCACCTAACGGCAAAACAATACAATGCCGGGCATGAGATAACTGATGAAATGCGCGTTGATATTAAAGAATTTTTGGGTTAGGGGGTTCAATTGACGTTCAGAATATGAGGAGAGATCAGAGACATCTTATGGAATAGATAATTTTCTGATCTCCACCTTTCCTTCCAATTGCTCTGGAAGTATAAGTCTTGGCACTTGCTCACCACCGGCGTTAGGTTCAATGGCGACCATTAGATCGGAAGCGTGAGATTCTAAAAGTAGTGAACGAGGCCCAAAAAGCACGACCGTAGCCTTCCTGGTCGGGTCGTCGCCGATTTGAACCAGAAATAGCCGCTCGACCCGTCTTTCGCCTATTCTGAATGAAACATCAACTGAGGCTTCCAGCGGCGATGCTTTGGGATTTTCAAGGTTGAGCGGCAGTTGCCGTGCAACGAAATCAGAGGTCTTGTCCGAAAGGTCTATTTTTTCTGTCGAAATAACGGACAGTGACTTTAGAAAACCGGCCGGACCTCTAATACTTACCCTTGCGGGTGTTATGGTTTGGGAATATATCTCATAACCCTCAGGCGGTGTACCTTCTGTTTCCGCTCTAACCGCCACTTCGATAACGTCGACGGGTTCCAGCCTTATCGCAATACGGTTAGGTTGTATCTCATCCAATTTAACGCCGGTCGGAAGGTCAAGAGTGATATTCTCCGGGGTTAGCTGAACAACCCGGTCGCCTGCTTGTACGTCGGTCAAATCTACAGAGATTATCAGATCATTTTTGTTTATCTGATTGATGCGTCGCTTGTCGCCTGAGATGATGATGTCAACCTCGTTAACGGGAGAGTTGGTCACCTCGGTATTGCTGGCAAAACGAAGCGTGAGCGGAACGCCGGTCAGCCTTGTAGTGGTCGGCGTGCTCAAACCCGTGACACCGAACCACAATGCAAGTGTTATCACCAGAGCAAGCAGTTTCAATAGCCAGTCTTCCAAAAAGATCTTGGTAGCCACATGCTTTACAAAAAGCATTCTTGGCCCGTACCTTTCTCTAAATGGGGTGCTGCTGTCCATAGTGATGTTTTCCGCTCGGCAGATAAACCTGTCATCCGGCGGACATTTCTGATTCCGCCTCTTTCATAGCTGAACTTTCCCGTTTGACGCCGACCTGCGGGATCTCCATTGTCTCGAGTAGGAGTTTACGAAGAATTGTTGTGTCAACGTTCCGTTTTAAAGTCTTTCCTTCTACCCATGTAACGCTTCCTGTTTCTTCCGAAACGACGATGGATATTGCGTCCGTTCCTTCGGTGATACCGATCGCGGCCCGGTGTCGCGTTCCAAGGTCACGTGATATCTCTGGATTTTTGGTCAGCGGTAAAAAAACCGATGCAGCTGCTATACGTTCTTCCTTTACGATAACTGCGCCATCATGAAGCGGTGTCGTCGGGTTGAATATTGTTACCAAAAGGTCGTAGCTGACCGCCGCATCAAGCTGGACACCGGTGTCGATAAAATTCCTTAATCCGACATTTCTTTCTATGACTATAAGAGCGCCTATTTTTTCTGTTGCAAGTGTCGTAACGGCCAGAACGATCTCATCATAGATACTGCCGCCAAATTGTCCGCGTTGTTTTCTTAGAATAGGGAATCGAAGACGGCTGGCAAAATATATCAACGCCTGTCTTATTTCTGACGCAAACAGAACGATGATCGCAAACGGAAGCAGGACAACCGCCCATCGCAGAACAAATTCCAGGGTGGCGAGGTCATACGCAAGCGACACCCAATACAACAGGGCAAGAATAACAATTCCTACGATTGTCGGGACAGCTCGCGTGCCGCGAAGGAGTTTCAGAACCACATAAACTATACCGTACACGAACGCGATATCAAGTAGATTTCGCAGCGTGTTCCATGTTGGTATGAGGTCATTGAGTTCCATTATTGGTTACAAATATCACTTCTCTGATCGTTGCACTTTGTACTGCATGCTTTCGAAAGGCGATGCACACAGCTTGCGGAAATGCCAACGCACCTAGACGCCAGCGCTTTCTAGAATATCACAGATCATTTGCGTTTATCGGGATTTTGATCCTCCACCGTGAAACATTCCGACCAGCAGCCCCTCACTGTTTAGGACCGCTACCGAACCAACACCGTTCTGTCGGCACAATTCGCGTGCACCGGCGATTGAGGCGTTCATTTCCACGAACAGATCAGAGTTTATCGGCCTCATTACATCAACTGCCTTTAATGAATGCCATTTTTCTCTCGAAACAGGTTTGATGTCCGCTAGGGTCAACAGACCCTGCACCCTGCGTTCGATTGCTACAGGAAAAACATGCTGGCGATACATCGGCAGAACGTCATCAACGACCTTGCTGATCGTAATATCGGGTTCTACAGGTATGGCAAGGACTATCGAATTTTCCACCGTCAGATCTTCTAGCTCTGTTACATCCCTGATGATCTGTCTTGCAGAATCAAATAGAAAAACACCGACCAATGCTGCCCAAAAGCCTGTAAATATATCACCTCTGACCAAAGCAAAATAAAGCCCGAAAACAATAAGAATGATGGCTATGGCCTGACCGCTGCGGCCTGTCAGCAGTGTCGCGTCCTCCAGATCGCGTCCGTTGTTCCAGAGATATGCACGAAGTACGCGGCCGCCATCCAGCGGATAACCGGGCAGCATATTGAAAAAAGCGATGAAAAAATTACCGATCGCAAGTGTGTAAAGCAAAGTGGCCAAAATGTCGGCCTGAGTTGTATTTACCGCCGCCGCCATCAAAACGAACAGTATAGATAGGACAAAGCTCGCGGCCGGACCAGCAATTGCTATCAAAAATTCGGCTCTTGGCGTTTCCGGCGGATGCAGAAAACGTGTCAGCCCTCCAAAAGGGTGTAGTACTATTTCCAATACTTCAAGCCGTTCACGTCTGGCGACAACAGCGTGGGCGTATTCATGGATGAATATAGACAGAAAGAACACAATCGTAGCGGCAAAACCCAAAAACAGGCCGGTTGCGGTGTCTTCCACCCCAATGCTGGCTGCAATAAGCGCCGTCATGATGCCAATGACGACCAGCCAGCTGGCATCTCCGCGTATCGGTATTCCCGATACATGGGCGAAAGTAAATTGTTTTCTTAAAAGCCCGAGCATCTGCATCTTTCCAAACGGTTAGATGCAATAAATCTATCAAAAAGCGATAGGAATGGAAAAATTATGAAAGGACGCCGCGAAAAGATGTTCGATGCAGCGGACACGGGCCATAAGAGCGGAGAGCCGCAAAATGAAAGGCCGATCCGTAACCTTTATGCCCGTCAAAACCATATTGCGGATATTCATCAGCAAAACGAACCATCAGATCATCACGATAGGTTTTAGCTAAAACGGAGGCCGCTGCGATCGAAAAAGAAACAGCATCTCCTTTGATAAGTGATCTTTGCGGTAATATCACCTGTTTTAAGTTGACGGCATCTATCAAAAGAAAATCGGCCGCCGGTTCAAGAGCGGATATTGCTCCGGCCATTGCTTTTCGCGTTGCCTCAAGGATATTTATGCGGTCTATCTCATCGGCCTCGACCTGGCCGATGGCATAAGCAACAGCGGTTTCCTTTAATTCAGCGGCTATCTCAGCACGCCGTTTAGCAGTAAGTTTTTTAGAATCGTTCAGGCCTTTCGGAGGGTGCTTGCTAAGATCGAGAATGCAGGCCGCAGCCACGACCGGCCCGGCCAGACATCCGCGGCCGACCTCGTCAACGCCGGCTATCATCATATAGCCTTCGTCAGCGGCAAATCGCTCAAAATCAAAGCCTATGCTGAATGCGGTCTTTTCTGCCTGAAGTGTAAACGCGGCCATAGCGGAAAATTATAGTCTGACAAAGCCTGAACTTAAAATTGTGCGGGTTTATCCAGCCAGTCCGTGTCCACCTATTGGTTCTGTCTCGAACCGTTCTCCAAATCCGGTAATAAGTGGTTTTCCTTTGGTAATGGCCGCCTGAACGGAAGGCAGTTTTAGCGATGCCGCGTGACTTTCCTTGCTGTCCCAGACTTCACTTATCCAGATCGCGTTATCGTCCTTTGGGTCTTTAGCAACGACGTAGCTCAGGCATCCGGGCATTTTGTCCGTTCCTTCAAGAAGTATCTGGATCAGCTCATCGCGTTTACCGGGCTGTGCCAGTGCCTTTCCTATCAAACCGTACATTTTTGTTTCTCCCTGAACTATCTCAGCGGATGAAAAAAGGGCGTATGCGACCGTCCCAACCGAAGCCGTGACGAATTCGCGACGCCCTATAAGCATAAATTTAAATGTGACAGAACGCTTACTTAGCGGACTGTGCCTTGTTGCGTGTATCGCGTTCCTTGATGCGGGCTGCCTTACCGCGAAGCTCACGCAGATAATAAAGTTTTGCCCTGCGTACTTTACCGCGTCTTACAACGTCGATATGGTCGATGACAGTTGCGTGCAGCGGGAAGATGCGCTCGACGCCGATGCCGAAACTGATCTTCCTGACGGTGACCGTTTCACGAACGCCACCGTGCTTGCGTGCGATCACAACGCCTTCAAAAACCTGGATACGCTCTTTGTTGCCTTCCTTGATGCGGACGTGAACCTTTACGGTATCACCTGATTGAAACGAAGGAATGTTTTCCTTTAGTTGTGTCTGTTCTACTAGATCCAAACGATTCATAACTTTTGTTGGCCAGAGGTCGGTAAAAACCGTTTACCCACTTTCACCATCTTCTCCTATTTTCAATAGATCTGGTCTATTCTTTTTAGTTTTCTCGAGCGCCTTTTCATGACGCCATTTATCTATTTCGGCATGATTGCCGTTCAAAAGCACTTCGGGAACTTTCATTCCCATAAATTCAGCAGGCCGTGTGTAATGCGGACAATCAAGCAGTCCGTTTGAGAACGAATCATTCTCAGCGGACGTCTCGCTGCCCAAAGCATCCGGCAGCAGCCTCACAATTGCATCTGTCAATACGATCGCGGCCGGTTCACCGCCCGACAGCACGTAATCACCTATCGATATCTCATCGGTCACGAGTGTCTCGTTCACTCGCTCATCAACGCCTTCATAACGTCCGCAGATAAGAACAATATGATCAGCATCCTCGGCAAGGCTCTCTGCCATTGGCTGTTTCAGAGGCTTACCCTGCGGCGACAACAAGATAACTCGGCTGCCCTCTGGATATCCTTCGCGATCCGTTGTGCCCAGCAGATGTTTTACTGCAGCAAAGATCGGTTCCGGCTTCATCACCATTCCGTCTCCGCCGCCAAACGGACGGTCATCGGTCATTTTGTGTTTATCGACCGCAAATTCACGGATGTCGATAACATTTATCTGAACAATGTCTGCCTTGCGGGCACGACGTATTATTCCAAAATCAAAGACCTGCCCGAAAAATTCGGGAAAAATTGTTAAAACATCGATTCGCATGACTGGAGCGGCAAGCGTCTGCTTGCCATTCAAAACTCCAATAGACCTTCCGGCGGATCAACAACGATAAGCTTGTTATCAATGTCCACCGTGACGCAGATCGCTTCAGCAAAAGGTATCAGATATTCTCTGCCTTGACCTTGTATAACAAGGTTCTCGGTTCCGCCTGTTCGCATTACCTCACGAACTTTGCCAAGACTTTCGCCTTCTGCGGTTTCTACCACACAGCCTTCAAGCTGCCAGTCGTAAAACTCGTCCTCTTCCAGCTCGACCGCATCACTTTCGGGAATGCAGACCTCGGCGTCTCGAAGGGTTTCTGCCGATTCAACCGAATCAATGCCCGCGAATTTCAAAAGTATCCGGTCGTTCTGGAACCGCCAAACGTCGATCTTTAGCTCCCGGTGTTGACCGTCCCGCAAAACTGCCGTCACTGATAAAAGACCGTCAAAACGTTCAGGAAAATCCGTTGAAAGATCAGCGATCACTTCGCCTTTGATGCCTCTCGGCCGTGCTATTTTGGCAATGGCAACGAGGTCGGTCATCGTCTTATGAAGAACAGAACCGTAACAGCTAATACACCCTTAATCTTCTATCAGATCAAGGTGATAGCGACGTCCTTTTTTCTGCCCGGCATAGAAAAGAAGACTTCTGATGGCTTTTATCGTTCGCCCCTCACGGCCGATAACGCGCCCATAATCATCCGGCGCGACTCGAACAGTGATGCGAACATTCTTGCCGCCATCCGAACTTTCAGACACTTCTACCGCGTCGGCATCGCCGACGAGAGAGCGTATCATCTTTTCCACAGCTTCCTTCATCGTGATCTCAAAACGCCGCGAAGTTCACCCGAACGTTCTCATTCACACCTGACTTCCTGAACTGTCCGGCTTTCCTATGCAGCTTCAACTGCTTCTGCCGGATTGTTCTTTATCAGGCTCGCAACGGTTTCGGTCGGCTGTGCTCCAACGCCTATCCAGTACTGGATGCGTTCGTGCTTAAGATCAACCTCTGCCGGATTCGTCATCGGGTTGTATGTGCCAAGGTTTTCAAGGTATTTCCCATCCCTTTTTGACCGTTTTTCCTTAACTACAAGGCGATAAAAGGGCTTGCCCTTTGCACCTATTCTCATCAAACTGATTGCTAACATAATTTCTCTCTTTCTCGTTCTAGTACAGACTATTTACTGTGAGAAGCCTAAAACTGCCGACCTCTCAATAAAACTTTATTTACGTTTCTTGTGCCTTTTCTTTTTTCGCACCTTTCCTGATCCGGCGTTGCCGCTGTCGTTGTCTTCGCCGCCACCGGCACCTAGCAGACCGCCGAGGCCGCCCATGCCGGGTAATCCGCCGCCCATCATTCCGCCAAGTCCTCCGGCCAAGCCGCCCATCATCTTTTTACCTAATCCGCCGAGCAGACCGCCTTTGTTCATCTGCGCCATCATTTTGCGCATCTGTTCATATTGGCGAAGCAGTTGGTTCACCTCGCTGATCGTGGTACCCGAACCGCCAGCAATGCGTGTTTTGCGGCTGGCGTCGATGACCCGATGATCGTTGCGTTCCTGTTTGGTCATCGAATCGATGATCGCTTCAGTCCGCTTCATCTGGTGATCGACCAGTTCGGACTGCTCTTCGGAAAGCGACATGCCGCCGGTAAGTTGTTCCGGCAGCATTTTCATCAATTTTGACATCGACCCAAGTTTTTTGAACTGCCCAAGCTGTGCACGAAAATCTTCTAGCGTAAACTGGTTACGCGTCATTTTCATCAGCTGCTGCTGAGCTTCCTGTTCATCTATCTTGCCCTGAACTTCTTCGATCAGCGTCAGCACGTCGCCCATGCCGAGTATTCGCTGAGAGATACGGTCAGGATAGAAAGGCTCGATAGCGTCGTATTTTTCACCGACACCTACAAATTTTACAGGCTGGCCGATGACCTGTTTTATCGAAAGAGCCGCACCGCCGCGGGCGTCGCCGTCCATTTTGGTCAGGACAACGCCGGTTATGCCGATGCGTTCGTGAAATACTTCTGCAGAACGAACGGCGTCCTGCCCGGTCATCGCGTCGGCAACGAAAAGGACCTCGATCGGCTTGGTCTCCGCTTTTATCTGCTCCAGCTCGACCATCAGCTCGTCGTCTATGTGCAGACGGCCGGCCGTGTCGATCATCAGCGTGTCAAAGCCCATCTCCTGCGCGTGCTTCATAGCACCGCGGACAAGAGTCATCGGGTCATTGGTCTCTTTGTCCTGAAAAACAGGTACACCGACCGCACCGCCGACAACCCTTAGCTGTTCACGCGCCGCCGGACGATAAACGTCCACCGAAACAAGAAGCGGTTTTCGTTCTTGGTTTTCACGAAGCCAGCGTGATATCTTACCCGTCGAGGTCGTCTTACCCGAACCCTGCAACCCAACGATCATTACGACGTTCGGAATTTGCTTGGTAAAGACAAGCCTCGACGATGTTCCGCCCATCAGTTCGACCAGTTCGTCATAGACTATCTTGACGACCTGTTCGTGCGGATTAAGCCCCTGCCAGACCTCCTGCCCCTCGGCTTTCAGGCGAACCGATTCAACAAAGTCTTTAGCGACCTTGTAATTAACGTCCGCCTCAAGCAGCGCCATCCTGATCTCACGAAGCGCAGCATCCACATGCTCAGGCGTCAACTTGCCCTGGCCACGCAGATTTTTCAGCGTATTCTTCAGTTTGTCGGACAGCGATTCGAACATATAGACACACTTCGGCTACAAGAGTCGAAACTATAAATACTAAGTGTTTACCGGCTAAGTGTCAAATTTATGATGACTTAAGAATTCTTTCGACAGAAGTTATGACGTCTGTGATTTCAACACATTCTATGCATTTCGGGTCGGGGAGGCCTTTGTTGGTTTCGCCTTTGTAGTGGTTACAGGGTTTGTCGGAAAAGACAATCTCGTTCGGGGCGTCTGTCCACGGACGCCAGTGGTCGATGTTCGATGAGCCGAAGATAACGACAACAGGCGTTTTCACGGCGGCGGCGATGTGAGCAATGCCGGAATCGTTCCCGACAAAAAGTGAGGCTTTTGAGGCAAGAGCGGTTATTTCCGGCAGCGTCAGATCGTCAAAGGTAATGACCGGGACTTTTGCCTCTGCGATAAGATTATCCAGAACTTTTCTTTCACCGGGTGTCGCCACAGCAACGGTTTTCATCCCTTTTTCGGCCAAACATTCCGCAACGCGGGCGAATTTTTCCGTCGCCCACTGCTTTTCGGCTATAGCAGCTGCGGGATGGAGCAATGCAAATGAGGAATGAGAAGATTGAGGCACACTCCCTACCGGTCGTGTTTCCGCCTTTGGATCTCCGCTTCTCCGCGTCTCTGCGGTTAGTTTTTCTTCAATGGACCTGAGGGCAATATCCGTCACTGCGAGGCTTGTTTTTGGCAGGTCATCCACCGGAACGCCCATGAAACCTACGAGGGCAAGTTGCTGTTCGGCTGAATGCGTAGGCGTACGTCCCCAGAAATCGGCTGAGGACGAAAGCAGGTCTGTATATAGAAAAGGATATTGATAATCGGCAAAGCCGACACGGCGTTTGGCGCCTGTGGCAAATGTGAAAAGCGTAGCGGTCGTGCCGCCGTGGAGATTAAAAGCAACGTCGTATCTCTGTTTTCGCAGATGACGTGCGATCTTTACTCTTTCCGAAGTGCTTTTGCCTACGGTGATGATATTGTCAACCGCTTCAAAGCCTTCCAAAACGGGCGCGACCCAGTTTTCGAGCAGAATATCTATTTGCGCGTTAGGCGCTGCCCGGCGAAGAGCCTTTAGCGAAGGTGTCGCCAAAACCGTGTCGCCTATCGACCGCAGTTTGACGACAAGAATTCGTTTTACATTGATCCAGTCGATCTTTGCCAAGGTATATTATTCGGCAACTGTTGCCTCATCGACCAGCATTACAGGAATGTCATCACGGATCGGATAGACAAGGCGGCATTCGGCGTTCTGACACGTGAGGGTTGTTTCCTCATCATTGATCTTTACTTCCGATTTGCATTTCGGGCAACGAAGTATCTCTAAAAGTTCCGGGCTAACGGCCATAAAGGAAGCTCCTTAATTACTCAGGGAATACAAACAACTTTACATCACTTTCGCTCTTATCCCAAGAGAAATAACAAAAGAGCACAAGGTTAGACCCAATGCTCTTTTGTGTGTACAACTTCTAAAAAAACATCTATGCCGCGTCAGGCGTTTTGGTTCCACATTCAGGGCAAAATTTTGCTCCCGGTGCGAGTTCGGCCTGACAACCCGTGCATTTGGCCTTTTCCTGTGACGAACCGCATTCCGAGCAGAATTTCGCACCCTCGCGAAGCTGTGCTCCACATTTTACACAGGGAACCTGAGCAACTTCCATCTTGCCACCGCAATCAGCGCAGAATTTTGCTCCTGCTGCGTTTTGTTTGCCGCATGCGGGACATGGAACTGTAGCCGCTGCGGATCCGCCGCCCGTTGTTCCTGCTTGTTGGCCGAAAACATTAGCCATCTGTCCGCCGACGGCAAATCCGGCACCGAGGCCGGCACCAAGACCTGCACCGCCGCCTTCGTTCTGTGCCGCGTCGCGAAGCGCATCTGCTGCCTGAAACTGCATATACTTCTGAGCATCACCCAAAGCACCCATAGAGGCACGCTTGTCCATTGCGGCTTCGACCTCGGGCGGAAGGCTGATATTCTCGACATAAAACTTGGTGACCTCAAGGCCCCACGAACTGAAATCCTGATTTATCTTGCCGCGGATGGCCTCGCCAAGTTCTTTGTATTGCGCGGCCAGGTCGAGAGCGGGTATCTTCATTTCGCCGATGGCGTCCGAAAATTCCGAGACGATCGCTCGTTTGAGTTGTTCGTCAATATCCTCGGTCTGAAAATGAGCATTTGTTCCGGCTATCTCTCTGATAAAACCTGCCGGATCAGCTACGCGAACGCTGTATGCACCAAATGCACGCAAGCGAACAATGCCGAAATCAGCGTCACGGAGCATTATCGGGTTTGAAGTGCCCCATTTCAGATCGGTGAACTGTTTTGTATTGACAAAGTAAACCTCGGCCTTGATAGGCGAATTAAAGCCGTATTTCCAAGCGCCGAGTTTTGACAAAATAGGCGTGTTGCCGCCTTCGACGGTATAACGCCCCGGCGTGAAAACGTCCGCTACCTGGCCTTCGAAAACAAAAACGGCAGCCTGCGATTCTCTAACGATAAGCTGCGCTCCGTTCTTGATCTCCTGCTGATAAACCGGAAAGCGATAAACAAGCGTGTTCTGCGATGAATCCAGCCATTCGATAACCTCAATGAACTGATTCATTGCCGCTTCTTTAACCTTGTCGATAATGCTCATTAAATGGTCTCCTTTATCAAAAACTTACAATTACAAATACAATAAAATATGACACAAAGTTCCAAGAATTGGAAGTATTTCAATTTTGTCCGGTGACCGGCAAACGGTTGCATCCGCCTGGTCATCTGTCATTTGCCGAAGGTGAAAGGGTGGGCGAAAAGATAATATGGTCAGGATATTTTCTGTGGATCAATGCTGTGATAACCAAGATCGTTACGGCGCCGAGCATGTCAACAAATACATCACCCAAAGCTCCCGTCCGGTCAGGCCGAAACGCTTGCCCGCCCTCATCAAAGACCGCCAATATAAGAGCTGCGAATAAAGCAAATATAAACCAACGCCTGCGAAGAATGTCTTTTGACGAACTCAGAAATGCCCTTGCCGCAAAAAAGGCAAATATACCGTACTCGGTAAAATGAGCGGTCTTTCTAACCAGAAAATGGACGATCTGCCGGTTTTCCGCAGCCATCCCGGGAAAGAAAAAATCCAGCAAAGGTCCGATGAAACGCGATGTTTCCGAAGCAGATCCGGCAGATGTTGCCAAATAAAGAACAACACCCGCCCATAAAATAACAGGCGCGTAACGGAATATCCGCTCGCGCCATTCAAACGTGTTTTGAACCAACCCAGCCTCCTACGGCATCTGCCGCATTACATCACCGAACGATGTGAAGAAACCGTAGCCGTAAAAAATGACACCGATTATTCCGAGGATCATCGGTACTAAGCCCTGTTTCTTAACAAAGAAGAATATAATTCCGGCAAGCGGTTGGAAAAGCAAGTTAACGATCGCCCATATAACCTTTTCTCCAGTACTGCTTCCGGTCTGAACGCTAAGAACCACAAACCAGACGACACAGATCAACATGAGCAATGCTCCCACCCCGATCATCATATCAAGATACCAGCCTCCCTAAATTGTCGTATCGAAATTGAAAAAGCAAACAAAGCATATATGAAATCAAACCTGATTTCAACAAACTTTGCCTGCTCTTTCGAAGCCTTGTTCCTGTTATATATTAAGCGGCTGCGGCGGCTCCGCTGACGACCTCGATGATCTCCTTGGTGATCGCGGCCTGGCGGATGCGGTTCATGTTCAGCGTTAGCGTGTCTATTAGATCGCCCGCATTCTTTGAGGCCGAATCCATTGCTGTCATACGCGAACCCTGTTCCGAAGCGACCGATTCGAGCATTGCCTTGTAAACCTGCGTTTCGACCTGTTTCGGCAGGAGTTTGCCAAATATCTCGGCTGCGGGCTGTTCGTAAACGTATTCGGCATCTGCGGAAACTTCGCCTTCGTCAGAAGATGCGATCTTCGGTATCGGCAAAAGCTGTTCGACAACAGGTTTCTGGGAAAGTACCGTCTTGAATTCAGTGAATATCAAAAAGACCTTATCTATCGCCGTATCTTCGGTGAACTGTTTGATAACAGCCTGTCCGATATCCGCCGCGTCAGAATAATTTGCCGAACCTCGGCCCGTAAGGCCAAGATATTCGCCGGTTATGTCGATCTCTCTGCGTTTGAAAAAATCACGTCCTTTTCGGCCGACGGTCACAAGCTCTACGTTCTTATCGGTATTATCCTTGACGAAGGCTTGAGCTGCTTTTATCACGTTTGCGTTGAATGCTCCGGCAAGTCCTTTATCAGCGGTGACAAGTATTACCAGATAGCGTTCGTCGCCACGGGCGTCAAGAAGAGGATGCGAAAAATCATCAGCAACTCTGGCACTAAGTCCGCCAAGCACCTCTGACATCTTGTGCGAAAAAGGACGCGCCGCCACGACGCGATCCTGTGCGCGTTTCAACTTGGCAGCGGCGACCATCTTCATCGCCTTCGTTATCTGCTGTGTGTTCTTGACCGACTTGATACGTCGGCGCATGTCTAACAAACTAGCCATTTCTTTTTAGTGACAAGTGACGAGCTGTAAGTGACAAGAAAGAATCGCGTCTTTTGTCACTATTCACCCGCCACTATCTATTATGCTGCTGCTGCGGTTGCTGATTCCCAGCGTGTTGCCTTAAAGTCTTCAACGGCTTCCTTCATCTCAGCTTTCAAGGCGTCGTCGATGGTCTTCTTCTCGCGGATCGTGGTCATTACGCCCGGATGAGCGTTCTTCATATACGCGATAAGTTCATCTTCAAAACGCCTGAGATCTTCCACCGCAATATCGTCCGCAAGGCCGTTGGTCACAGTCCAGATGATAGTCACCTGTTGTTCTACCTCCATCGGCTGATACTGACCCTGTTTCAAGATCTCGGTCAGGCGGCGGCCGCGTTCCAGCTGTGCCTGTGTTGATTTATCAAGATCAGAACCAAACTGTGCGAATGCAGCGAGTTCGCGGAACTGAGCAAGGTCTATACGAAGAGTACCGGCAACGGCTTTCATCGCCTTGATCTGTGCCGAACCGCCAACGCGGGAAACTGAGTTACCAACGTTGATAGCCGGGCGAACACCGGAGTTAAAGAGGTCAGCCTCAAGGAAGATCTGTCCATCCGTGATCGAGATCACGTTCGTTGGGATGTATGCCGAAATATCGCCAGCCTGCGTTTCGATGATCGGCAAAGAGGTCAATGAACCTCCGCCGCGTGCGTCAGACATCTTTGCAGCACGCTCAAGCAAGCGTGAGTGAAGATAGAAAACGTCTCCAGGATAAGCTTCGCGACCCGGAGGACGACGAAGAAGCAGCGAGATCTCACGATAAGCGGCGGCCTGCTTGGACAGATCATCATAGATGGTCAAAGCGTGGCGGCCATTGTCGCGGAAGTACTCACCGATGGCGACGCCCGAATACGGTGCCAGATACTGCATAGCTGCCGGATCAGACGCAGTTGCTGAAACAACCACTGTGTAATCCATTGCACCGTAATCTTCAAGCTTTTTAACGACCTGAGCAACGGTTGATGCCTTTTGCCCGATAGCGACGTAAATACAGATAACGTCTTTGCCTTTCTGGTTGATGATAGTGTCGATAGCAACAGCGGTCTTGCCTGTCTGGCGGTCACCGATGATAAGCTCGCGCTGTCCGCGGCCGATAGGCACCATTGAGTCGATCGCCTTCAAACCGGTCTGAAGCGGTTCTTTAACAGGCTGGCGGTCGATAATACCGGGAGCGATACGCTCAACCGGATTAAATGTATCGGTTATGATCTCGCCCTTGCCGTCAATGGCGTTACCGAGAGCATCGACAACGCGACCGATCAAAGCATCGCCGACAGGGACGCTCATGATGCGGCGGGTTCGCTTTGCCTCGTCGCCTTCCTTGATCTTCTGCGAATCGCCGAAAAGCACACAGCCGACCTTATCTTCTTCAAGGTTGAGGGCAAGGCCGCGAACGCCGTGCGGAAACTCAAGCAACTCACCGGCCATAACCTTTTGCAGGCCGTAAACCTCTGCAATGCCGTCGCCGACCTTAATAACAGTACCCACTTCATCGACCGTCATGCTCGAATCAAAATTTTCGATCTGTGCTCTGATGATCTCGTTGATCTCGTCTGCCTTGATTGCTTCCATTGTTTTTGTCTATTGAAAATGGTTGATTGTTCGTTGTTAACTGCCGGCCCTAATTTACCTTTAACAATTAACCACTAACCATTAACTATTAGCCCTCTATTTTTCCAATAATTGTTCTCTTAAATGTTCAAGCTGTGTACGTACGGAACCGTCATAAACGGTTGAACCGATACGAGTGACCACGCCGCCTATCAGCTCCGGGTCTATCGAATATGTTAGATTTACGGTTTTGCCCGTTACCTTTTCCAAATTTCCTTGTAGTTCGTTCTTTTGCGTGTCGGTAAGGGGGTGAGCAGACGTGACCGTCCCGTTCACAAGGCCGCTACGTTCCTCAAGTACAGAAACGAACCTTTCGTTGATGTCAGCCAAGTCGGTTATTCTACTGTTTCTGAGCAGAACGCGAAGGAAATTAGCTGTTGTTTGTGTCGGAGAAGTTTTTTGAAGCAAAGCCTCAAGCACACCCTCTTTTTTAACGTGTGTGATCGAGGGGTCACCAAAAGCCCTGTTCAGTTCAATGTTTGAACGGATCAATTCTTCCCATGCCTTCAATTCACCTCTGACGACATCGGTCTCGTTCTTTTCTACAACAACATCGGCAAGAGCAGTTGCATATCTGCGAGCAATAGTTTCAACACTCATATCAGTTCAAACCTCCTATTGCCCTTATTCCAGAGTCTATTAACTGAGAATCAGTACCGGCATTTACTTTTGCCCGTAGTTTTTCTTCGGCTCGACGTATGCTTTCCTCAGCGCCAAAACGTCGAAGTTCCAGCTTTGCAACCTGGCCTATGCGAACAACTTCGCCTTCAGCCTGTTCGCGTATCTTTCCTGCCTCAAAATCGGCCTGGGCGGACAAGCGCTCTTTTTCGTGCTCGATCTCTTCGCGGGCCTCTGACATTATCGCTTGCTTTTCTGAGTCGACACCTGCAAGTTTTGCCTCAACGTCGGTGAGTTTTGCTAAGGCAGCCTGTTTTGCTTCCTCAGCCTTGATAAGTTCTGCTCTGATGACCTCTCGTTTTGCCTTGAATGCACTTGAAAGCGGCTTTTTGAGGATATAGCTAAGCAGGCCGACAAAAATGAACAGATTGACGAATTTCCAGATCTCAAAGCCCGGATAGTTAAGCCATTTGTTCCAACCTTGAACAAAACCGCTCTCTGACCCCGAACCGGCTGCCGCGAGAAAAATGACTACGTTTAGAGCTAATGCAAACATACTGTCCTACGCCTTGAGAATATTTGCGGCCACCTTATCCGCCATTTTGTCCGCTTCGAGGGCGATTTGAACGCGTGCCTCAGCTACAGCCCCTTTTAGGATCTCTTTTTCGGACGCAACCAGAGCCGTCGCCGCCTCTCTGGCATCAGAAATGGTCTTTTGACGCATTTCCACAGCCGCAGCTCGCTCATTTTCGATCAGCTCGTAGCTTTCGTTTCTAGCCCCAAGCATCTGCTTTTCGTAGTTTTTTTGCTTATTAGCTACATCTGCGAGGATATCTTCCGCTTCGCCGCCGCGTCCGGCTTTTTGCTTCGAACGCTTTTCGATGATCGCGTTGATAGGTTTGAAAAAAGTACGGTTCAGCGCCCATATCATCACTAGAATAAGCGCTATGTGATAAATAATTGTGCCGTCCGGAACCAGTTGTAACGAACCTTCGGCAAATGCCAGCAAAACCATACTATTTATTAAAAAAAGCTATTAAAATATAGAGTAATGACGGTTCTCGTCTCAAAACATATAACATTATCACGCGCCATATAGAGGGTCAAGCCGGTGTAGATGGTCATTTTTTGCGTTTAGGCGCGTATTAACAAGGGTTTCACAGCATATTGCGTCTTCTTTTAATCTAAAAATGTTCATAATGACAATAGCTATTCGCGGTGATTTTTAAAATTTCGCAGTCCGCGTATAATCTGATTTACATAAAAACGCGTTCCCCTACTACGTTTCAATGATTCGGATCTATGAGGCATATATAGAAGATCAACCAAAAAAGAAAAGAGCTTTGAGGAATAGGACCGTGGAGATATCGGAAAACGAGATCGCGGGTCTCAAGCTAGGTATCGTCGCGGAAAACCTTTTGGAAAAAAACAAAAAGGATCTTATTATTTGCGGAAATTCCTTTTCGGTCTTGCCCAGGTTAATACCAAAAAGTTTTGATCTGATGTTTGCTGACCCGCCGTATAATCTGACAAAGGATTTTGGCAAAGAATCATTTAGACAGACCACTAGCGATGGTTATGAAGAATGGCTCGATTCGTGGCTGCGGCTTTGCGTTCCGCTTCTTAGGCCAACGGCAAGCGTTTACATTTGCGGAGATTGGCGTTCCGGTGCGGTGATTCAAAATGCAGCCTCTAAATATTTCAAGCTCCGCAATCGGATCACATGGGAGCGTGAAAAAGGCCGCGGAGCCAAACGGAATTGGAAGAACGCAACAGAGGACATCTGGTTCTTTACAGTGTCAGATGATTACACGTTTAACCTAGACGCAGTAAAACAACGCCGCCGTGTGCTTGCCCCTTATAAAGAAAATGGTAGGCCAAAAGACTGGAGCGATGGAGAGAGCGGGAAATTCCGCGACACTCATCCCTCGAATATATGGACGGACATCACTGTGCCGTTTTGGTCGATGCCTGAAAATACAGATCACCCGACGCAAAAGCCTGAAAAACTTCTGGCAAAAATTATTCTCGCCTCGACCAATTCCGGTGAATTGATTCTCGACCCTTTCGCCGGAAGCGGAACCACAGCGGTGACGGCAAAAAAATTGAACCGCCGTTTTATTGCCATCGAATCTGATGAACAATACTGTCTGGTCGCCGCCAAACGTCTTGAACTTGCCAAAATTGACAAGACGATACAGGGGTTTAAAGACTGCGTCTTTTGGGAACGCAATAGTGGAAATATGACAAAGTAGGGTTTTACCGTATGGTTACGGCATTTCGGCTGTGGTAAAAATAGAGTTATGAAGATCGCTACATGGAACGTAAATTCTATCAACGTTCGTCTTCCGCAGATGTTCGACTGGATAGATCGTGCTGAGCCGGATGTTATCTGTTTGCAGGAGACAAAGTGCGTCGACGAAAATTTCCCTCGTCAACAAATAGAAGATGCCGGTTATCAGACCGCGTTCTTTGGCCAGAAGTCATATAATGGCGTCGCAATACTTTCAAAATATCCAATTGGTGATGTGCAAAAGGGCTTCGCGGGCGATGATGATGAATCCCCTAAGCGTCTTATCGCAGCTACGATCAACGGCGTCCGAATTGTGAACACATATATACCGAACGGAACCGAACTTGGTACAGACAAGTTTACATTCAAGCTTAATTGGCTTCAGAATTTGAGAAAATTCTTTGACGAAGATTATCAAGCCGACGGCAAGGTATTGCTCTGCGGCGATTTCAATGTAGCAATGGAAGAATTGGACGTTTGGAGTGTTCCCGCATGGGAAGGGAAACTTCATTTCACAAAAACCGAAAGGGCGGCAATGCACTATGTAAAACAGTGGGGTTTTGTGGATGCATTTAGGCAGATAAATGGAGATAAACAAGAGTTCTCTTGGTGGAATTATCGCGAGGGAGCATGGCAGCGAGATCGCGGTCTGCGAATTGACTATATCTGGACATCGCCATCACTTTCAAAAAGCTGTACCAGCTGTGTAATTGATCGATCTACGCGGTCGCTTGAAAAACCGAGCGATCACGCTCCGGTTATCGCCGAATTCAATATCTGATCGTTATTTGGCGCGGCTAGATCGATTTACGGAATTAAGTCTACTTACACAAGGAAAGTACGGAAAAATGAACGATGATACAAATTCTGCAGATGAAGCAGCTATCCGTAATGTAATGGATATCTATATCAATGGAGCTGTTTCAGGAAGCAGTGCTGATCTAGCTCCGGCATTTCATCCGGCCGCGACCATCTATGGCTATGTTGGTCCCGATCTTTTCGGAGGACCTATAAGCGATTTCTTTGCATGGCATGACAACAACGGCCCTGCCGCCGACTTAACTGGTAATGTATCTGTCATTGACATCGAAGGCACAGTCGGAATAGTGCGTCTTGAGCTTACAAATTGGACGGGTCACCGCTTTACAGACTTTTTTACTTTGCTTAAAGAAGACGGGGTCTGGAAGATCATCAGCAAGGTCTTTTATCTTCACCCTGAGTAGATTATGGCGAATGTCGGAGAACGGCCGCTTTTGGACAAACCTCCTATTTCGCTGCCAGTCTACTTTCCCAGTCGTTAAAGGGCCTTTCGAACCGTAAAAATAGCGATTTTCGGAAAGGCAATTATGAAACCATTCGTTTATTGCACACGTAGAACAGTAGCGATAATCGTATAGTGGCTTCCGAAATGTTATTTATCCGGCCTGATCGGTAATGGCGATGTTGAAGGTTCAATTGCGCCTTCGCCGGATCAATGCTATAAATTATCGAACCTGTATCTGATCCAAAAACCGGAATAATGCGGCGAACTACCGGATGGCTGAGCCATTTTTAACGAGGTCCTCACTTTTTTCAAAAGCCTCGCGTTCGGTATTTCGTTCTATCTGGTTACTTGGCCGTAGTGGCATTTATAATGCCTCGGCTATTTTGGAACAATACGTCGCCATAAAATCCTAGGAGAAAAGATCAAATGAGAAGAATCGGATCAAAGCTTTTGTTCAGTGCCATTTTCAGTATGGCTCTGGCAGGCGGCATTGTCGCTCAAGACGGACCGCCAACCACCCCACCTGCCGGAGGACCTCCAGCCGGAGGCCAGCGTCCGGGCGGAGCGGGAGCATCACAGGACCCGCAGCCCTATGACAAAGTGATAACTAAGGACGCCGTAACAAAAGACGGTGTTTTCAAGGTGCATCAGATAAAAGATAAGTTCTTTTATGAAATACCGAAGAATGAATTGAACAAAGAGTTTTTGTGGGTAACGCAAATAGCCCGAACCACCTTGGGTGTAGGCTATGGCGGCCAGGCTCTCGGAAATCGCGTTGTTAGCTGGGAAAAGCGAAATGACACTATCGATCTTCGCTTGAAGAATTACAGTATCGTAGCTGATTCGAACATGCCTATCAGCGAGGCTGTTGATAATGCCAAGAATGAAACGATACTGATGAGCTTTCCTATTGCGGCGTATGGTCCGAATGATTCCAGCGTGATCGATGTTACACGGCTCTTCACGACCGATGTTTTCGAATTCAGCGCTCGCCAACGTCTCAGCGCTAATGCTCTTGATGCGTCAAGAAGCTATCTTGAACGCATATCACCCTATCCGACCAATATTGAGGCCGTAGCCACACATACATATACACGTGTTGCCACACCGGGCGGCGGTGGAGGCGGAATGGGAGGTGGAGCTGCAGCTTCTGGCATGAGACCGGGAAGTGCAACGGTTGCACTCCATCATAGTATGGTCAAACTTCCTGAAAATCCGATGATGCCTCGTTTGTACGATGACCGCGTCGGGTACTTCTCCGTGACCAATTCCGACTTTGGACGTCCTGACCATAAGGTGGCTCAGCGTCGTTTCATAACCCGTTGGAGACTGGAAAAGAAAGACCCTAACGCGGCACTTTCTGAGCCCGTAAAGCCAATTGTTTATTACATTGACAGGGCGACACCGACATGGCTTGTTCCGTTCACAAAACGTGGTGTCGAAAAATGGCAAAAAGCTTTTGAAGCAGCAGGATTCAAGAACGCGATCATCGCAAAAATGGCTCCAAGTAAAGAAGAAGATCCTGATTTCAGCCCTGAGGATGCACGATATTCAGTTATTCGCTGGCTTCCGTCTAATATCGAAAATGCTATGGGGCCGCACGTCAACGACCCACGCACTGGTGAAATATTGGAATCAGACATTCAGATGTATCACAACATCATGAACCTTCAGCGTTCATGGTATTTCACACAGGTTGGCCCGCTTGATCCGCGCGTTGCGAAACTTCCGATGCCGGATGATCTAATGGGAACCTTGGTTGAATATGTTGTCGCCCACGAAGTAGGTCATACGCTTGGTTTCCAGCACAATATGAAATCAAGCTCTACCTACACGGTCGAACAGATACGCGACCCTAAATGGGTTAAAGAAAATGGTCACGTTTCCACTCTGATGGACTATTCCAGATTCAACTATGTTGCACAACCTGAAGACAAAATGCCTGTAGAACTGTTGGTTCCCGGCATTGGTCCTTATGACGTTTGGGCAACGAAATGGGGTTATGCACCGATAGCGAATGCAAAGACCCCTGATGAAGAAAGGGCTACTCTTGACACATGGGCACGTGAACAGGACACCAAACCATGGCTGCGTTTCTCGACGTCAGGTTCGGCAGGATCAGATCCCGGTGAATTGACCGAAGCTGTTGGTGATATAGACGCTGTTAAGGCTACCGGACTAGGCCTCAAGAATCTTGAGCGGGTTTCCAAAATGCTTATTCCTGCGACCACCAACATTAAGGGTGATACGTATGCGGATCTTTCCGAATTATACGGCAGAATGTTGGGTCAATGGACGCTTGAGCTTAATCACGTAGCTGCCATAGTCGGCGGATTTGACACCAGGCAAAAACACGTCGGTCAGGAAGGCCTACGTTTTGTTCCTGTTCCAAAGACCCGTCAGGTAGAGGCGGTCAGATTCCTTAATCAAAATGCTTTTCAAACACCTCACTGGGCTTTGGATAAAGAGATCCTTCGACGTATCGAACCGATAGGAGCTTTGAACCGTATTCGCAACGCCCAGCGGTCGGTGCTGAACAATCTGCTTTCGAGCTCAAGGTTCGCACGTCTTGCGGAGCAGCAGGCGGTTGACGGGACATCTGCATATCAGCCCTCTGAAATGCTTAGTGATGTAAGGAACGGTGTCTGGAGTGAACTCAGTGGTTCATCAGTAGTTGTTGATGCGTATCGCCGCAATCTGCAGCGTTCATACCTTGAGATCGCGAACACAAAGATAAACCAGACCACACAGGTTCCTGCCGGTATTCCCGCAGCGTTTGCCGCTCAGTTCATTTCTAGCGGTGATGAAAAAGGGTATTACCGCGCAGAGTTGAGAACTCTGGACGCAGAGGTTGCCAACGCGATAACTAAGACAACTGATCAAGCTACTCGCGTTCACCTTGAAGCTGTTCGTGACCAGATAGCTGACATCCTTCACCCGAATGCTCCGCGTGTCTCACCGGTTGCCGCTGGTGTAGGAGGAGGTCCTTCATTTGAGCAGATCTTCATGTATGAAAATATGCACAACTGCTGGACGGATTATGTTATAAATCCATAATTCGGTTTAACTGACCAGTACGTAAAAAAGCCGTCTGATACATCAGACGGCTTTTTTAACGTCTTGAAAAGAGAGTATTATGCGGCTGAACATTCCGCCGGAGTATGTTCTTCGGTTTCCTCTTCTTCCGCACGCCTTGGCATAAGGAATATAACGCCAAGGGTTCCTGCTGCTATTGAACCAATGAAAACTGCTATTTTAGCCGCGGCGAAATCATCCGGATCGGGGAAGGCCTGTCCGGCAATAAAAAGAGACATTGTAAAACCGATACCGGCTAACGCTCCAACCCCTGTCATTTGTCGCCAATTATATTCGGGCGGCTTTTCCGCTAACTTAAGTTTGACGGCGGCGAAGGCAAAAGCCACTATACCGACCGGCTTGCCTACGACCAGTCCTACCGTTATCGCTGCCATCAGTGTTGCATGGCCTGCTATAACGTCAGCTGTTATGGCTACCCCGGCATTTGCGAGAGCAAATATCGGAAGAACAAAATAGCTTGACCATGGTTCCAGGCTCCGCAGAAGTTTGTCTGCCGGAGATTCTATACGGTCAAAGATGGTGTCCAATGCCTCCATCGCCGGATGCGATGGCCCATGTCTTAAAACTGCCTCACCGGATCGACGCATTTCGTCAGACATTACATTCTCAGCCTGTGCGAGCAATGCTGGCAGATTACCGGGAGGTCGTGTTGGCGTCAGTATTGCTATTAAAACTCCGGCAAGAGTTGCATGAAGACCGGCCTCATGCAGGAAGAACCACAATATCAGGCCGCCCAGGGCATAAGGCAGCGGCTTATAAACATTCCAGCGGTTCAAGATGCCTAATACAACGCATACTATTGCCGATGCGGCGATGAATGCGAAACTTATCTTGCCGGAATAGAAAACCGCAACTACGATGATGGCTATAATGTCATCAACAATGACGGCTGCTGTTAGAAAAACGCGAAGCTCAACCGGAACGCGGTCGCCTAGCAGCACGATCAAGGCAATGGCAAAAGCTGTGTCAGTTGCGATCGGAACGCCCCAGCCATGCGCAAGCGGCCCCGTAGGCAGGAACATCATATAAAGCAATGCCGGAAGCACCATTCCGCCGATAGAAGCTGCAACCGGCAATGCAGCTGACCTTCGCGTTGCGAGGTGTCCTACCGTGAACTCCTTTTTTATTTCGAGGCCGACCACGAGGAAAAAGATCGAAAGGAGTCCGTGATTTATCCAATCAAACAAAGACAGATAAAAGCCTGACCCGTTCCACCCGAAACCTGTTTTGATGTGCCAAAAGGCCTCAAATTTCGGGCCTAGTTCCGTATTGACCAAAAAGACGGCGGTGAGTGATGCCAAAAGCAGCAATAGTCCGGCAGACGGGCCCCAACGGACAAAATCAAGAGCTGCACTCTGAATACGGTGTCCCAGCGAACCCAACATTGCTTCTGCCAGGGCATTCTCGTCCCAGGCTCCTTCATAACGGCGTCCGTTTATGAAAAAACTAGGTGTTACGCGAGCTCCGCTTTCACGAGCGCTTTGCTTGTGCTCGTCAACCCGCGCAGAAGCTCTGGCTTTTGCTTCGGCAAACTCGGGGTCATCAGGCCTCAAGCCAAATTTTGCAGCAACTTCTTCGAGTTCACCTTCAGCAAAATCAGGGCCGCGATGCATCAGTTCATCATGCACCTGCCAAAAGCTGTTGCCTGTCTCAGCTGCAAATTCAGCAAGCTCAGCAGCAGGACGAGCAGAATCACTTCCCTTGATGGGCAACTGTCGGAATACATAGCGCATTCTATCGCCAAACCTGTCGCGCAGATCTGCTATTACCTCGTGAGCTGCATGACAGTATTTACAGGAATAGCTGCCGTATTCTACGAGTGTGATCTCGGCGTCAGGATTGCCGATGAAGTGATCCCTGGTCAGATCGACCGGGGCTGTAAGCCGCCTTAATAAATGAGATTTTGCCATGTGTTGATCAGTGGGAACAAAAAAAGAGTTATCTGAGTTTATTGGAATAAACGCACCTTAGTAAAGGTTTCGATCAAAATAGGTAAAATATGAGACACGAATGGCTTGTAAAAAGCACGAGATGAACCCAGATAAATGCTGTAATGGTTACATTTCTGAGAACTTGACGGTCGTCATAGATATGGAGCCGCCGTCAAAGCCGCTGACAGGGAATGAAACCTTGTCGTCTTCTGTACTTAGAGCAAGTATGTAAAGAAGTGGTAAAAAGTGATCGGGCGTCGGGACAGAAAGCATCGCATCGCTACCCAGTTGCTCATAGTTAACGAGTTGGCTGTGATCATTTGAAAGGACGATATTGCGTGCTAATTCTTCAAACCGCTCTGCCCAATCAAAAGGTTCGACATCATGTTTTCCCCACGCGTATGCGTGAAGGTTATGAACAATATTGCCGCTTCCAATGACCATCACACCCTCATCACGCAGAGGTGCCAAGTTTTTTGCCAGTTCGTAGTGAAATTCGGCAGGCTCATCTTCCTTCAAAGAAAGCTGAACAATCGGAATATCAGCATCCGGAAATACATGACACAAAACCGACCATGTTCCGTGATCCAGTCCCCAGTGCTGGTCGTCTTTTATTACCGAAACCGTGTCTCCTAATATTTCGGCGATCCTGTCTGCTAGGTCAGGCGAACCAGGAGCCGGATACTGCATCGCATAAAGTTCTTTAGGAAATCCGCCGAAATCGTGTATCGTGCGTGGTCTTTCCATTGCTGTAACAGCGACTGCCGGAATATACCAATGAGCCGAAATACAGAGTATTGCTTTTGGCTTTGAGATAGAATTACCGATCTCACTCCACCCGCGTGTATAGCTGTTGTCAGCTATCGCATTCATTGGGCTGCCATGGCCAAAAAATATCACCGGCATTTTTGTCATATGCTTATGTTACACGCTGGTCATAGACCTTTCAGAAATTGTCCTATAGTGACCGCATCTTGGTTGGCTGCTTCCATCGCAAATCCGGCAATAGCGAACAGTATCATGACAACCAACGCGGGCAATGCTGTTTTTCGGAGTGCTGTTAGAAGCCAATGGCGCCTTTCGATGTTCTTTACTGATCCGTAAAGCCCGCCTACCAATGCGGCGTCTATAAGCAGTTCAGCCAAAAGAACCGGGGCAATCCATACAACATAGATCAAAGCGCTCAGCACAAGGGCGATGACGATCAGAACAACGACAAGGGCGATACCGTCATCCAGATCGATGTCAAAACCCCAGCTTCCTGATGAACTTCCGCTCGAGGATGACCCTAATGATGCCGAACGAAGCGGTACGGGCGCCGGACCAGAACCAGGTGCAAATGCCACAGGGATCGGTTTTGGCACATCGCTGCCCGACCAATCGCCGCCCGACCCGCCGCCTGCAAAATCGCCCCCACCGCCAAACACGGCTCGAGGAGCCTCGCTGCTACCGCCAAATCCTGAAACATCGATGTTAGGGATTACTACATCGCTGACGTCAAGCGATCCCGCAGGTTCGTCTGATTGCCACCATAACCAAATACGAAGAAGGAACAGAAATCCAATGTAGGCTGCAATTACTGCCAAAGGATACCGCAGCATCATCGAGGTCAAGCCGGCTTTGAGTAATATGAATGACGTGACAAAGCCGATCAGAGCGGTGATAGCCAAAATGACCGAGATCTGCAAACGCGGCATGGCAATGCCATTCTTGATCTTTTCTATAAGCTCTTCTCTTTGGCGTTTCTTCATTATCTCTGGATCAGGATGACAAACGGGAATACTGCTAATCCTGCAGTACCGGGGAATTTATCTTGTAGTTAAAAAGCAGTGCCTTCTCATCTACTATCTTATACATAAATTCTTCCGTTCCTGAGCCATTTGCAAATTCCACATCATATTTCAGCGTGACGATGTCTCCGTCGGTATTTTTGCTGTGCTCCCACGAGGTTTGTTTTGCTTCCTTAACGTTGCCAAGCTTTTTCTTTACTAGGCTCAGAAGTCCATCTAATTGGCTTTCTGCCGTTGAGCTCTTGAATTCAGCCGAAGCATCTTTATAGATGTCAGAGAACTGTCCGCCGTTCAGCCTCTGGTGAAAGACCTCGACCGCTTCACCTGCTTTTTCCGTTCCACCTGTCGAACAGGCTAAAACCGCAATGAAGAGAATGGACAGAGCCGCGAGTGATGTTTTATTTTTCATTTTTCTCCTTTTCTGAGTTTTAAGAGTTCTCTGGTTCTACGCATCAGCTTTGGCAGCATGAGCGAAGTTTTAAACAGGGAGCCGGATGCGAATCTTGTTGCGAGATCGTGGAACAATCCGTCGGCAGACGGTGAATATGGCAGCCACCAGGCGTTTGGCAAAAGCGGAAAATGATTGGTGTGGATATGTTGCGGCTGGACGAGCTCCATTAAACCTTCAATGCCATGAGTGCGTCCGCGACCGCTGTTTTTGAAACCGCCCCACGGCGTCTGGCCTATGCCATGGGTGTACATTACGTCATTTATGGTGACTGTTCCCGCTTCGATCTGATAGGCGACGCGTCGACCGCGTGATCGATCTCTTGTCCAGACACTCGCGGTCAGGCCAAACTCACTGTCATTTGCCAACGCGATCGCCTCTTCTTCAGTGTCAAATACAACTATCGGCAATGTAGGGCCAAAGGTCTCTTCCTGCATCGGACGCATTCTGTTGTTGGCTCCTGTGATCACGGTCGGCTCGTAAAATAAATTCTCGCCCGATGAAAGCCCGGCAAGCGAAGAATTTCTCTTACCGCCCGTCATTATCTTTGCGCCTGCTTTTTCAAACTCCCGGATGTGATCTTCTACAATACTGATCTGCCTTTCTGATGACATTGATCCGATTGAAACCGTCGGATCATTGCCCACGCCCTGTTTCAGACTGCCGGTTTTTTCAATGATCTTTGCGGACAGCTTTTCAGCGGCGTTTCTTTGAACGTACAGCCTTTCGACAGAACAGCAGGATTGACCGCTGTTGGCAAACGCAGCCCAAACGGCAGCCTCTGCCGCAAGCTCGATATTCGCGTCGTCAAAAACGATCATTGCATCCTTGCCGCCGAGTTCGAGCACGACCGGAACCATCTTTTCTGCGGCCGCCGCAAGTATCTTTTTACCGGTGGCGACCGAGCCAGTGAACATGATCTTATCCGGTCCGGCACTGACCAATGCGGCACCGGTTGCTCCACCACCGGTTATTACCTGAACCACATCATCCGGCAGATCAGAACGATCAAAGATATCTCCGATCTTTTGCCCGACAAGCGGTGTCAGTTCAGAAGGCTTAATGATGACCGTGTTTCCTGCCATCAATGCCATAACCGCTTCACCGAGCGGTATCGAGAAAGGATAGTTCCAGGCGGGAATTATGCCAACAACCCCAAGTGGGCGATAAGAGACCTTTGATGAACGCCCCATTAGACCGTATAGCCCAAGTCCGATCCGTTTTGGCCGCAGCATCCTTTCAGCGTTGCGAGCGACCCATTGCATCAGATCGAGGACAGGAGCGATCTCCATTGCAATTGCCTCGGATCTTGGTTTTCCGGTTTCGCGTGAGATCAGGTCTGCAATGTCGTCAAGTTCATTAAGGATTACCTCTCTTGCCTTCATTACGAAAGATTTTCTTTCGGCAAACGAGGATTTTTTCCATTCATTAAAAGCCTCTCTGGATCTGTTTACCGCTTCTTGCACATCCTCGGCGGAAAATGCAGGCACAGTTCCGAGTTTTCTTCCTGTTGCGGGATCAAAAGAGACGATGTCATCAGTCTGATATTGTCGTTCTGAAGGTTTCATAGACAATGCAGAGATCATCCGCTTCTGTTTCAGTGAAAAGTGCAGAATAGAAGAAGCTATGCCGCTTCTTCTATAAGCTTAAGTGCTTTTGCAATGGCATCGTTAGCCTTAATAGGTTCGCTACCGCCGCCTTCGGCCATGTCAGGTCGTCCGCCGCCGCGTCCGCCGACCGTCTCGGCCATTTCTTTTATGATATTGCCCGCTTTTATCTTGCCGGTGAGATCGTCAGAAACGCGCACGATGAACGAAACCTTATCTTCTTCGGTCCGTCCTAAGATCACGACGCCGCTCTTAAGCCGTGCCAGCAAGGTATCAGAAAGGTGCCGCATTCCGCCCTTGTCCAGGCCGTCAACGATCTTTGCCACGACCTTTACGCCGCCGATCTCACGCACCTCATCGCTGTCCTGTCCGCCCGCCCCGCCGCCGGTAGCCAGCTTCATCTTTAGCTCATCTGCCTCTTTCCGCGTTCGTTTCAGCTCTTCCTGCAGACGTTCTATTGCATTAGGCAAATTGTCACGCTGTGTTTTCAATGCGTTTAGTGAACGTGCGATAAGGCCTTCGTCCTCACGAAAACGATGGAAAGAATCAAAACCGGTTATCGCTCTGATACGGCGAACTCCTGATGCTATTGCCTCGTCCGCAGTTATTTTAAGGCTGCCAATGTCACCTGTTGCGCGAACGTGCGTTCCGCCGCAAAGTTCTTTTGAGAACTGCCCGTCACCGACGCTCAGCACGCGAACATCCGAACCGTATTTTTCACCAAATAGAGCCATCGCACCGCTTTTCATAGCTTCTTCAATAGCCATTACGTTGGTATTAACCGGTTCGTTTTCCAGAATGTGGCGGTTGACGATGTCCTCTATCTCATTGATCTCAGCCTCTGTCAGCGGCTGATAGTGTGTGTAGTCAAACCGAAGATAGCCCGGAGCCACGACCGAACCAGCCTGTTTTACGTGTGTTCCTAAAACCTCGCGAAGTGCAGCGTGGACAAGGTGCGTCGCTGTGTGATTTCGCCTTGTTGCGTCGCGCTTTACGGCATCGACCGAGGCTGTGACCTTGTCACCGACCTTAATCGTGCCTTGCTCAACCTTTGATTTATGCAGATTGACGCCCGTGACCGGAGCAAATGTGTCCAAGACCTTTACGCGCGCGTCCGAATTGAAAAGTGAACCCGTATCGCCGACCTGTCCGCCTGATTCGGCATAAAAGGGCGTGTCGCGAAGAACGATAAGGCCTTCTTCACCCTGCTTTAGCTCATCAATACGCTGCTCGTCCCTGATGATCGCAACGACCTCAGCATCCTCAAGAAATGTGGTCTCGTAGCCGTGGAAATTCAGCTTGCCGACGCTCTCCGACAGTTCGGCATAAACGGGACTCAATGCAGTTTTTCTCTGTGTTTGCCCGACGCCAGACTGCTGCTGTAATTCCTGAAGTGCGGCATCAAATCGTTCATTGAAATCTTCTTCCTCAAACACGATCCCATTTTCTTCAAGAAAAACGCGGATAAGGTCGCGCGGCGTTCCGTATGTGTCGTAGAGCTTTGCAATGTTAACAAAAAGCTCAGGATCATTACCCGCATCAGCATTTACGCCTAATTCATTCAGTTTCCCCAATCCGACCGTGACAGTGTTACCGAACTTTTCTTCCTCGATCCGTACCATCTTGCCGATGAAATCTCTCTGGACACCGATCTCGGGATATGCGTCCTGCATCTCGTCAACGACCTTGTCGCAAACCTTATAGAAGAACGCGTCTTTCAGGCCCAGATGTTCGCGGCCGTGATAGATGGCGCGCCGCATTATCTTTCGCAGAACATAGTTGCGGCCCTCGTTGCCGGGCAGAATGCCGTCGGCAATAGCAAACGTGGTCGAACGCGCATGATCTGCTATCACGCGGCAGGCAAATTGTTGTGAATCGGTCAGTTCCTCGTAAACGCTCATTTCATTAATAATATATCAGGACTTGTGAAAAAAACACGACTTCCAAGAGGTTCAGTCAGCTGGAATGTGCAAAACCTTCTTTCTGACTAAAAAAGACTGTATAGTAAGAAAACTTTGCTCTAATAAATGAAGTTTAGAACGGAATACTTTGATGGCTCCAAAACGATCTGCTTATGAAACTCGTTCAGTTAACTTTGCTGGTAATTTTGTCCGTAACGTTTATGCAGGCACAGACCGATAAATTCGCCGCGTTTCGCGAAACATACAAAAAAGAACTGACCGACGCAGGCATAGTCGGTAGCAGTTTTGTCTTTGTGAAAGACGGCAAGGTGATCGCCGAAGAGCATTTCGGCTTAGCGAATGAAGAAAAGAAACAGGCCGTTGATAGAGAGACGATCTATCATTGGGCATCGAACACAAAACCTTTTACAGGGATCGCGATAATGCAGCTCCGTGACCGCGGACTGCTAAAATTGGATGATCCTATCACAAAATACGTCCCTGAACTTCGCAAGGTACACAATTCTTTTGGTTCGATGGACGAGATCACCATCAAACATCTGCTGACGCATTCAGGCGGCTTTCGCGGCGGCACATGGCCGTGGCGCAACAACAAACCGTGGGAACCTTTTGAACCTACGGAATGGTCGCAGCTTGTAGCAATGTTTCCGTTTACCGAAGTGCTGTTCAAACCCGGCAGCAAATTCAGCTATTCAAATCCGGGCATCATATATCTGTCCAGGATCATAGAAGAAGTAAGCGGCGAACCATACGAAAGCTATATAGATAAGAACATCTTTCGTCCGCTGGGTATGCGAAATACCTATTTTGATACGACACCGCCGCACCTGTTGAAACACCGTTCACATTCTTACTACATTCGTGACGGAAAGAGAACCGAAGGTCGTTTTGATGCTGACACAGGTATCACCGTTTCAAACAGCGGCCTGAATTCGCCGATCTCCGATATGGTCAAGTATCTGAACTTCTTGACCGGAAATAGAAACTCACCTCCCGCCCGAGGAGAGGTGGACGTCGCTTCGGCGGACGGGGTGGCGGGAGCCAACCGGTCTTTTTATGATGTCGTCCTAAAACGCTCCTCGCTCGAAGAAATGTGGCAGCCGCAATTGCCAACGGCTGTTGACGCAAACGGTAATCCCGGTTTTTCGACCGATATTGGTCTGACATATTTCATTGACCGCAGCAATAACCGCAAGCTTATCGGCCATGGCGGCGACCAGAATGGATTCTTGAGTTATATAGATGTCGAGCCGGCAACCCGGCAGGCGTCGATCATAGTAATGAACACAAATGTCGTGGATCGTGCGACACTTACAGGAAAAGACGTAGTCAGTCGTATGAGAAATAGCCTCCGCAGCCTTTTTTAATTCAGCTTAAAACTCACTGTCTTTAATTTGTTATTGATCGGAAGGTTTGTGAAAATAAGTGCAAGCTTTTCGTCGTCAAGACGTTCAAGTTATGTAAGGCAGCGAAAATACAATGCTGCAAATGTAAAAATTGATAGTAATTCTTCACATAGCAAGGGGTTAATGGACATGATACAAAAGACACTTTTATTTGGAACACTTTTCTTTGCGGCATTTTTTGTTTTTGGTTCCGTCGAAACCAATGCACAGACGACGCCAGTCGTTGGCGGTTATCAAAAAGCTAAAAAGTCAGACAAAGCTGTAAAAGAGGCTGCCGATTTTGCGGTAAAGGAACAGGGCGAGAATTTTCACCTGATAAAGATCTCAAAAGCAGAGAAGCAGGTCGTGGCCGGGCTTAATTTCCGCGTGCGTCTTAGAGTTGCAGAAAAAGACGGTGACAAAGAATCGAAATACTACGTTACCGCTGTTATTTACCGCGACCTTGAAGGCAAGTTCAGCGTGACAAGCTGGGAGAAGGAATAGATCTGATCATAAACATCTACATTGAAAGAAATGCGGGCGTGTTGTCCGCGTTTCTTCTTACCATCCCGAAAAGATCTCCCATTTATCAACGATCGAACCATTTTCCAAAATGTGGTAATGCGAATGCTGAGCGGCGGTTAGGCATGAGTGATTTGCAAGGATCCGCAGCCTGTCGCCTACCCGTAAGCGTGCAAATATGTCTGCATCGCCAGCTTCGATCTCGCCGTGTTCCTGTGAGAGCGAGGTGACGCTCATTCCGGTCTCATTTCCTTCCAGATCGAGTACGCGCCCATATCCACATGCCGCGTCAAGCCCGACCGGCCCACGATCTTTTGAAAGAGCTATCGCACCTGCATCAATAACCAGTCTTCGCCTTGTGGCGTCCTTGTGGATCACCGCTGTCAGGACGGTCAATGCCGTGTCCTCAAACGAACAGCTTCCCAGCGTAGCCTGAAAATTATCGTAAAAAATGTAATTCCCCGGACGTATCTCGTCAATGCCGTCCAGATCGTCGATCAGCGACATTGTCGGTGTCGATCCGACGCTCACCGTTGGCACCTCAATGCTTTGGCTGCGAAGGCGGTCGGCGAGGCCAACCATAACATCGCGTTCATGCCGGGCAACCGTGAGAATATCTTCTTTTGTTCTTACATCATATGAATGGCCGGCATGAGTGAGAATGCCCGCGAAATGAAGGTTCTTTGCACCAGAGATCAGACGTGGGATCTCAATCGCTTCTGCCGTGTTCGGCTCTACCCCGACGCGGTGCGTACCGCAATCGACCTTCAGAAAAACGTCAAACTTCACACCTACCTTTCCTGCCGCTTCATCCAAAGCTCTTACTGTTTCAGCATCGTCGGTCAGCAGGTTAAGCTTTATGCCGCTTTGTAGGATCTTGATAGCATCGGCAAATTTTCCGCGCTCAATTGGAACCGCGTAAGTGATGTCCGAAAAACCGTTTCGAGCAAAAGCTCTGGCTTCTGCCAACGTCGAAACCGTTATCGCACCATTGTGTCCCGCCGTCTGTATCTTTGCGACCTCAATACATTTATGAGTTTTCACATGCGGCCTAAGGCGAACACCGTTTTGCTTAGCCTTTTCGGCCATCCGTTCGGCATTTCGCCGAACACGGAGAATGTCCAGTAACAGTCCGGGGGTTTTAATGCTGTCTAAGCTCATTTCAGGAGCGCCTTAGCCTTTTTGATCACATTTTCTACGGTAAAACCGTAATCTCTAAATACATCCTCAGCTGGTGCTGATGCTCCAAATTTATCGACTGTCAGCGTGTCGCCGGCGTCACCTACGTACTTGTGCCAGCCCATAGAAACGCCTGCTTCTATAGCGAGGCGGGCTTTAACGGCTGAGGGCAGAACTGACTCTTTATACTTTGCTGATTGCTCGTCAAAAAATTCCCAGCATGGCATTGAAACCACACGAGTTGGTGTTCCTGCTTTGTTCAATCTTTCGCGGGCTTCCATCGCAAGCCCAATCTCCGAACCGGTTGCGATCAGTAAAAGCTTTGGTTCGGTCTTTACGCCTTTTTTGTCCTCTGCTTCCGCCAGAATATAAGCACCTTTATGCAGGCCTTTCGCGTTGGCAAATTTTTTACGGTCTATAAGGGCGACCTTTTGACGCGACAGAGCAAAAGCTGTCGGAGCATTTTTGCGTTCGAGCGCTGCACGCCAAGCTTCTCTTACCTCATCAGCATCAGCCGGACGAATTACCGCAAGATTTGGTATTGCGCGTAGCGCTGCAAGATGCTCAACTGATTGGTGCGTCGGACCGTCCTCGCCGAGACCGATGGAATCATGCGTGAAAACGAAAAGCACCTGAATGTCTGATAGAGCAGCCAGCCGTATTGCCGGACGCATGTAATCTGAGAATGTTTGGAACGTTCCCGCAAATGGAATTATGCCGCCATACAGAGCCATACCGTTCATCAGCGAGCCCATCGCATGTTCGCGAATCCCGTAATGTATGTTGCGTCCGCCGTAGTTGCCGGGCTGAATATCTGCTGAATCTTTTATAAACGTATTGTTTGACGGTGTGAGGTCGGCTGAACCGCCAAGCAGCTGCGGTACAGTATCGGCAATAGCATTTATCACCTCACCGCTGTATGCTCGCGTAGCTTTGGCATCGGTTTTCGCAAAGCTCGGTAAAGCCTTTTCCCATCCGGCAGGAAGTTCACCGTTGACGCGGCCTTTTAATTCCAAAGCAAGTTCCGGAAACGCTTTTTCGTATTTTTTGAACGCAGCATCCCAGTCTTTGTTGAGTTTCGCACCGTTCTTTACGGCCGCACCCATGTGCTGTTTGACCTCTTTCGGGATAAAGAAGTCTTTGTTTTCAGGCCAACCGAGGTTACGCTTGGTCTCTTTAACAGCGTCAACGCCCGGCGCGTCCGAGTGTGCTTTTGATGTTCCTTGTTTAGGCATTCCATAGCCTATAATGGTTTTTATACGAATTAGTTTCGGCCTGTCTTTTATCTTTTGTGCGGCTTTGATCGCGTTCTCGATAGCTTTTAGGTCGTTGCCGTCCGCAACCTCACTTACTGCCCAGCCTGCCGCCTCAAAGCGCTCTGTTACATTTTCGGTAAACGCCAGATCGGTCGAACCATCAATTGTTATCTTGTTATCATCATAAAGATAGATCAGGTTGCCGAGTTTTAGATGTCCGGCTATCGACGCCGCTTCGTAACTGACACCTTCCATCAGATCGCCGTCAGAAACTATCGCATAAATATAATTATCAACGATCTTGTGTCCGGGTTTGTTAAACCGCGCGGCCATATGTGCTTCGGCTATCGCCATGCCCACACCGTTGGCAAAACCCTGGCCTAGCGGTCCCGTCGTGACCTCGACACCACTGGTCAAGATGTTCTCGGGATGTCCGGGCGTTTTTGAATGAAGCTGGCGAAAATTCTTAATATCCTCCAGCGTCAACCCATAACCTGTCAGGTGCAGCAAGCTGTATAGCAGCATCGAACCGTGTCCGGCACTTAAGAGAAACCGGTCGCGGTTGAACCATTTCGGTCTTTTCGGGTCGTGGCGTAAGAACTTTGTCCACAAAACATACGCTGTCGGTGCCATGCCGAGCGGCAGTCCCGGATGTCCCGAATTCGCCTTCTGTATCGCATCTAGCGAAAGTGTACGGATGGTGTTTATACAAAGCTGGTCAATGTTGGTTGTTTTCTTCAATTTGGCTGCTGTTGTCATCGGTAGAATGAATTTAGGTATTTCAATATCACTGATCGTTTAAGCTGAAAATACAGACATTTAGATCAAAAGATAAAGCGATCCGTTCAGGATTTTACTGAATTTTTTCCGGCAAACTTTATTTTGCCAGTAGTTTCGAGTGCAAGCAAAACCGCTCCGCGTAAAGATGCTTCCGGTTCGGAAAAAGGCGTCAATTCTCGACCCAGAGCGTCTTCGATCATCTTGGCCCAAACAGGGGAATTTTCAAGAGCGCCACCAGATATGACGATATTTTCCACCGGACAAACAGTTTGCAGACGTGCGAAAATGTCCGCAAAGCGTTCGGCAATGGCCTCCATCGCGGCTTGCAAAATATCTATCGCGTCGTGTGACATTTTCAGGCCGGTGATGGCTCCTGCTGCGTTCTCGTTATAGCCTGTGCTGCGTTCGCCGGCGAGGAAAGGAAGAAATGTGATACCTTTGGCTCCTGTTCCGCGACGCAATATTTCGCGGCTGATCTGTTCATCCGTGAGGTCGATGCGAAGGTTTCGTTTTAGCCATTCATAGAGCCCGCCGCCGTCCGACAAAGCTCCGCCGACGATAACGCGCGTTCGGTCAACGCGATAGCACCACAGCCCTTGCGGGATATGCTCTGGCGGTTCGCCCACGTAAACCACACGCATTGCTCCGCTTGTGCCTATCATCAACGCAGCCGTATCTCTGGTGACGCATCCCGAACCGATGTTATTTGCCGCACCATCAGCGACAGGAGGACAAAATAGAGCGTCTTTTAGTCGTGGCCAGCGTTTTTGCCATTTCGGCAGCAAGGTCAGCGTGTCAGTATCACTTTTGGTTATCTCAGGCAATGACTTTCGCTTTACTTTCAGATAACGTAGCAGCTCAGCATCCCAATCACATCGGCGAATATCAAAAATGCCAGTTCCCGAAGCCATTGAAATGCTCGTTACCGCAGAGCCGCAAAGTCGGAGAGTCACATAATCAGAGAAAGAAAGCCATCTGGCCGTTTTTGCCCAGACGTCGGGAAGATCCTTTCGTAACCACAACAGTTTCGCAGGCCAAAAGCTTGAATGAAAATGAGCTCCCGTGAGGTTGTGCGTCACGGCCTCATCAAATCGTTTTTTCAGAAAGTGGGTGTATTCGCGGCTCTGCGTATCGGCCCAGCCGTAAACAGGCGTGGTCGGCTGTCCTTTATCATCGACACCGACAAGGCTGTGCCAGTATGTGCAGGAAGCAATATATGTGATGTCTCCGTTGACGTTTGTTGCTCGTTCGAGGACGTTGTCAATAACCCTAATAACCAGTTTCAGTGTTGCATGGGCGTCTGCTTCCGAACCGCCGCTGTTTGATGCTCGCAGGCGGCTTTCCTCGCGCACAAAAGTTCTTTTCATCATCACCCCGTGCGCGTCAAACAATGCCCCGCGAACGCTCGACGAGCCAATATCCAGTCCTAGAAAAAGTTCTTTGTTCAAAGCAGATAAAATAATAGCTGTCAGCCATAAGCCGACAGCTCCATAACTTTTTACTTATCAGGTATCACTTATTTCGGAACGAACTTATTTCACCCCGACAACCTTTTTGAACCACCATCGCAGGCCGACAAAAAGAAATCGCCAGTCCTTGAGAAACTCCGGCGGTTTGCCCTCAAAATGATGTCCGATGAATTGTAAGACCCAGCCGATGACGAAAAGCCCCAAGGCTATCACCCAGAGGTTGCTGACGAAAAAACAGACCGGGATCATCAAGATCGACACAGCTATCATGGGTATGCCAAAGCTGTGGGTCAAACGGTTTACCGGATGTTGATGACTCTCCGCATACTCCTCGATCCAATCGTCCCAAGATCTTCCGCCCATCATAATGATCGTCCTCCTTTTGTTGTTGCCGAAGATTCTACATCAAAACAGCCTTGCGGTGAAATGTTTTTGCCATCAGGCCGTCGCCGAGGTCGTCGGATCTTACAGTCTCGAAAGCTTCGAGGAAATCCTCTGGCATAAAAACGTCAGCGTCCTCGACTGTTTCAGGTATCTCTGTAACGATCCATTTTTCGATCACGTCTGCAAAAGTTTCAAACGTTCTTGCCCCACCGATTATGAACACGTCTCCCTTCAGATAGCGTGAAAGTTCTAGCACTTCGTCCCTGCTTCTTATCAGCAAAACGCCGAGCTGCGGTTCGATATCGCTAATACGGCTCAAAACGACGTTAAGACGGCTTGGGAGCGGACGACCAAGTGATTTCCATGTACTGGCTCCCATCACGATCGCATTACCCGTCGTTGTTTGCTTGAAGAATCTAAGGTCAGCCGAATAGTGCCACGGCAGTTTACCGTCCTTACCGATAGCATAATTTTTTGCGATTGCAACAATGCCTATGATCGCCATAATCAACTGCGAACTATAAACTTAATAACTTTGAACTGTTAATAAAGATGACGGCGCATTCCTAACAATTGTTTTTGTTAAATTACAAGTTGATAGATTTTCCTTTATAAACCGCTATCTCGGAACCTTTTGCCAATACAACCGAGTAAGGTTTCCGGTCGTTCAAAAATTCAAACTCTTTTCCGTATGTACAATTGAAATCTACATTGATCTGCGGATCTCCGACTTCAAATAGTTCCCATTTAGGGTGTTCGACCTTGTATTCATCGGTGCGTTTGTCCCCGCGTTTGGTATAACCCCAATAGTGTTCAATTATGAACTCCTCGTGCGAGCTGTCACCGGGAACACCAAGATTTTTGCCACTCTCAACGCTGATGGTGTTTGAACAGGTTCCTTTCTCCCAGGTATAGCCGACATGCAGAGCGTCGCGGACATGCGACATTCGCCAGCGTTCATACGGCTCTCCGTAAAGAGTCCGCGCAACCATAGCGATGGCGGCTTTCGGGACGATCTCTTTTACAAAGACAACGCCGCGCCGAATTTCATCTTTGGTTTCACGTTTAACATAGAACCGCAGATTGACCTCTTCGAAATTTACATGGAACGGTACAAGAAACTCCAGTACGCGCGTGTCCAGGAACATAAAACCGACAAGGCTTACAAAACACCGTCCTTCATGCAGGTCGAGTTCTGTTCCTGCCGGAACGCGGTCAGCCAACAAAGCCGGATCGACCTCATAATTTGCCATTATCAGATCACGCCATTCTGCTGTAAGGAATTTTTTCATTGCCTATCGGGTTATTGTAGCGGAAAACAGGCGCAAAAAGTAACCCGCTTCGGTTAAGCCGATCGGAAACATATGTCTTTGCGAATGGATGGAAATGCTAGCGTACGCGAAGGAGATTTTCGACCGACACGTCGGCGTCCAAAGATTCCCATCTTATGCCGAGTCCGCCGCCGATAAGCCGCCAGTTCTTCAACTCTTTCTGTGATGCATATTCGAGCCGGGGAAACCAGTCCAGCGGGACAGAAATTGCCCGGCCGTCTGCGAGGGCGACCCGCAGGGCATCATCAGTGCACATAACATCCACCGCAAGAGGTTGTACATTTACAGAAGAAATGCTCATAGGATCGGGTGGTAAAAGCCTCTGTTGCTGACCTTTCCCGTATCTTTAAAGATACAGGAGTTTACTCCGTGTTCGCAAATCTTTTTTCAGAAGCACTCGGGATGTCATTGTTCGTACTGTTCCAGCTTGCGATAAAGCGTTTTGCGGCCGATGCCAAGCAAGCGAGCAGCGTTCGATTTATCCCCTTCGGTATAATCTAGAGTTGCTTCGATTACCCGACGCTCAATATCGTCCATCATTGCTGGGAGTTCGATCTCCATACCTATCGGTCGTCCCGCCGCTGCGGCATCAGCTCTCTCTCGCCGACTTTCCGCTGTTTGAATGAAAGACATGCGCGTAATTGCGTCAGGCAGATCTTCTAGTTCTATTTGCCTTCCGGAGGCAATTATGACCGCGCGTTCTATTGCGTTCTCAAGTTCGCGGACATTACCAGGCCATTCGTAATTCATTAAGGCCCGCAGAGCATCTCTTGAAATGCCGGGGATAAAGCGTCCGGTCTTTTCCTTATATTTCTCTAGGAAGAAAAACACCAGCGGATAAATGTCCTCGGTTCTTTCGCGGAGTGGCGGAATTCTTATTGGGAAGACAGAAAGGCGATAAAAAAGATCGCTTCGAAAACGTCCGTCCTGAGATGCCTGTTCGAGATCGATATTGCTGGCAGCGATAACGCGGACATCGGTTTTGATGACAGAGTTTCCGCCGATACGTGTCAGTTCGCCGTCCTGCAAAACCCGTAGCAGCTTTACCTGGGCCTGCATCGGCATTTCGCCTATTTCGTCTAGAAAGAGCGTGCCGCCGTCAGCTTCCTCAAATCGGCCGCGACGGCGGTTTCGAGCATCGGTGAAAGCACCTTTTTCGTGGCCAAAAAGCTCAGCCTCGATCAGGGTTTCCGGTATCGCGCCGCAGTTTATCTTTACGTATGGTTTATTGCCTCTGCCGGAATTGATCTGTATCAGATTTGCAAGCAGCTCTTTACCGGTGCCTGATTCGCCCTGTATCAGCACGGTCGTATTGGCATCGGCAACATTCAGAGCCAGTTCAGTTGCCCTGCGGATCGCTGGTGCTTGTCCGATGATCGCGCTTTGCCGCTGATTCAATTCTGTCTTCAGCCGCATTACCTCTGCTGAAAGCTGATCTCGTTCGAGGGCGGTCCCTATCTGATCGGCAATGCCCTCTACCAACGCAATGTCGTGTTCTTCAAATACGATCTCACGTCCCCATACAAAACCTAACAAGCCGAATGTAGTGCCGCCAACGCGAACCGGCGTTAGCAAAGCCGCCTTGCCGCCGAGTGTTTTGTTGAATATCAGGCGTATGGCCAGCGGCAGTTGCGATTCGGTGACCGGCATTGTCTTTCCGTCTCGGATAAGCTCGGCAACAACGGCAAAGGTGTCTATATTCAGCGATTTGCCGTGAGATTCAACCATCTTCAGAAGGCGTCCGGGCGTAATGCCTTCAGCGGCCTTAAATGCCGCAAGAGAGATACGTTTGCCGGTATTGTCTAAAACACCCAAAGCTCCATAGTCGGCCCCAACCAGATTGACTGCTCGTTCAACAGCCTGTTCCGACACCTCGTTAAAATCCGAATGCGAATTTAACGTGTTGGCTATTTCGAGTAACGCGGTAGTCCGTTTGGCTTCCTGCTGCTGGGCGACGAAGAGATACGTATATTGATATCCGATGGCAAGCTGTTGGGCAATGGATACGAGAAACTGCACTTCTTCCGGCAGCCATTCACGAGGTTTGGTCGTGTCGTGCAACCCGATCAGGCCGATGACGTTCCCGCTAAGGCTGATGGGAATTATCAAAAGAGAACGTGTTTCCAGAGCTTTTGCAAAAAACTTCAGTGTTGGGTCTTTTGCGTTTGACGTGTCATTTATCTGTATCGGTCGCGAGATGTCGAACTGTTCGGAAAGGCGCTTTGGGTCTATCGGTATTACAGTTCCTTTACTGGAAGGGATATCCTCGCTTCGTCGCCATTCATGACTGATGCGAAGTTCTTTCCCTTCGCTTATCTGCAGCACGTCACAGCGGTCTGCCTCCAGCATTCGGCCTAGTTCAGACACCACAACATTAAGAAAGCGCTGAAGATCTATGCTCTCAGGCAGGTCACGAGCAAGGCGTTCTATGATGCCCTCGCGGGCTTCATGCATTTGTATCTTTCTTTCAAGTGAAAGGGTCTGAGGCGTGGGTTCGAGTTCGATGCGCGTCAGTGCCATACTTTTGTAAACGTAAAGTATCAATACTGTCGCTTTTTGCCCCAGCAATGTCAAGGTGATACATTGCTGGGGCTTAGTGTGTAAATAAGCTCCACATCAGGGAGTTTTTGTCGCAGGCGGAGTCGCCCTTGGCGGCGGAGGCGGTCCTGGGGGCCGCGTATTTGACGGAGGAGTTCCGGGTGTTGCACCGGTGCCTTCCTCAGAGGAGTTTGAATCTTCCTTGTTTGAGTTGGCGTCCTTTGGCAGGGTCGTAAAGTTTATTCTTTTCAAACCGGCCTCTGCCTTTTCAAGCAGGTCAAGAGCTTCAACATTTTCAGGATCAAGATCAACAGCTTTTCGCAAAGCTCCTACCGCCTCGCCGTATTTCGCCAGCTTTATAAGTATTGAGCCAAGCTCCATTTGATATTCAATATCCTCTGGTTTTAGCCTAACGGCCTGACGAAGGGCGGACGCCGCCTCATTGTCTTTATTTAGCTTGTTGTAAGAGCGGCCAAGATTGTAATAAGCCACGTGATCTTCTTTATCAGATTCTATTCTCTTCTTATAGGCATCTACCGCTTTCTCGAAAGACTTTGTCGAATTGGTCTTTTCCGACTCAGATTTTTCAGGTTCATCGCCATCCGGTTGATCTCCGGGAATATCTACGGGCTGAGTCTGGTCACGAAATTCGATAAGTGAGTAAGCTATGCCAAGTTGGAAATAACCATCGGCGAGGTCCGGGTCTAGCTCAACGGCTCGGTTCAACAGATCGATGGCGTGTGTTGTATTGCCTCTGTCCAAAAGTTTTATTCCGTCAGCAAGGGCGGAGGCGGCGTCAGTATATTGGTCAGCCGCCATTGGTGCCGGTTCGACGTTCGCATTTGCGTTCGCGTCATCCGGTGTTCCTGAACAACCGGTCAGGCACAGCACCGCAACAACGGCAAGCAGCAGTAAATTCCTCATATAACCTCTGTTATGAAAACAGTTTTCGCTCAGATCAACCCGGCGGAAAAATGAATTGCCGGCCACCTAGCAAATGAACGTGAAGGTGAAAGACCGTCTGGCCGCCTTCGTCATTGGTATTGATGACAACACGATAGCCTTTTTCCGCAAAACCCATACTTCGAGCAAGCTCCGCAGCCGTCAGCAAAAGGTGTCCAAGCGTTTCTTTATGTTTTTCAGCGGCTTCATCCAATGAGCGAAAATGTTCGCGCGGAATGACAAGAATGTGGGTCGGAGCCTGCGGTGCGATGTCATTAAAGGCAATGCACACGTCATCCTCATAAACTTTCGCCGATGGTATGTCTCCTGCAACGATTTTGCAGAAAAGGCAGTCCTGCTGTTCCATAATGTCTTTGCTTAGATTAAAGCACAAGACATAAAGGTTGTTAAGGTTCGGTGAAAAAGAGAGCTGATCAATATTTGCCAGACACTCTAGTTATTCCTTGATCCTCATTATATCGGCTCCCACACTACTCAACTTTTTCACAATTGTTTCATAGCCGCGGTCGATATGATATACGCGATCAATAAACGTTTCTCCGTTTGCACACAAGCCTGCCAAAACAAGCGATGCTGAGGCTCTGAGGTCTGACGCAATGATCTTTGCTCCTGTCAATGGAGTTTTGCCTCGAACTGTTGCTGTGTTGCCGGATATGCTGATGTCAGCTCCCATTCTGACAAGTTCTGAGGCGTGCATAAAACGGTTCTCAAATATCGTTTCGATGATATTAGACGTTCCTTCTGCCTGCGTCATCAACGTCATATACTGAGCCTGCATATCAGTAGGGAAAAGTGGGTGCGGCTCGGTCACTACATCCTTAGCCTTTAGCCCGCCAGCGACCTTTTTAACGCTCAGGGTGGTTTTATCCCTCACACTTATGTCAACACCGACCGCTTGAAGCTGTTCTATTACTGCTGTCAGATGGTCTGGGCGGCAGTCGCGAATTTCAAGTTCGCCATCTGTAATAGCGGCGGCTACTATGAAAGTTCCTGTTTCTATGCGGTCAGGAATGATCGAATGTTCTGCAGAACCAAGAGCTTCAACTCCTTCAATGGTCATTACGGGCGAACCTGCCCCTGAGATCTTTGCACCCATTTTGTTCAACAGATCGGCAAGATCCTCTATCTCGGGTTCGCAGGCGGCGTTTCGGATGGTTGTCACACCGGTTGCGAGTGAGGCCGCCATCATGACGTTTTCTGTACCCGTGACCGTGACCTTTTCAAAATCGATCTCTGCGCCGATAAGACGGCCTTTAGGCGCAGTCGCAACTACATCCCCTGATTCCAGTGAAACGTCTGCTCCGAGCTGCTCAAACGCTTTCAGGTGCAGGTCTATTGGCCTTGTCCCGATGGCGCAGCCTCCGGGCAGGCTCACTTTCGCCTTGCCAAAACGTGCCAGCAGCGGACCAAGGGCAAGTACGCTCGCACGCATTGTCCTTACAAGTTCGTATGGAGCCTCGAACGTGTCAACATTACCGGCATTGATGATGTTCGTACCAATCGCTGGAGTTAAAACCGTGGCTCCGAGATCTTCCAAAAGCCGCCGCTGCGTTATCAGGTCTTTGACGTATGGAACGTTGTGCAGGGTGACAGCCTCTGCGCTGAGCAGCGCTGCTGCTAAACATGGCAATGCGGAATTTTTCGCCCCGCTGATACGAACCGAACCTGATAATGGCTGCCCACCGCGAATGAGAAATTTATCCATCTGAATCTTTGCCTAACGAAAACAATTTATTATGAATACCACAAGAAAATATTATCACACTCTTGAAGGCTATTCTCTATTTGTTGGGCGATATCTAATCGAAAACTTATTTTAGAATGAAGGTAGTGATTCTTTGACAATAGATCACCAAACAAATAAATAAAGAGGTTTCACTCAGGCAACCAAGTGCAAAATGCGTTCATCCAAGATTACGCTTGAAGCAATTTCAGGATAGTTTCTAAGCATTTGTTGGACTCAATATCCCCGGCGGCATGCCCTCCTTGCTGTCGGGGATTTTTTTGCGCAAAGCGCAAGAGTTGGTCGTGGGGATAATGACCCTATGCCAAAGCGGCAAGTATTCTTTTAAGCTGCTCTATGTGGCGGGTTTCGTGTTGACCGATCAGCATCAGCCATTCAGCGGCATTGAGTTTGCCAAAATAAGGATGCGGAAAATGTCGTGAGCTGCTGTCATATTCGGCGAACAGCTGTCTTATCTTTTTCAGGTGTAAGGCAGTTTCTTCCATCGCCGCAAACGAATCAGCGATAGTCATCGCTCCTTTAGGTGCCACCATTTCCGGTGCTTCCGCCTTGAAAGATCCCATTTGACCAAGAGCATTTTTGAATTCGTCCGAGATCGCCAGTTCGCCGTGTGCGGCTTCGCCCTTTTCGGCTGCCTTTTTCAAAAGACCGCCGCAGACCTTTGCCAAACTTGCTTCGGTTAAGGCAAGGTGTTCAATGACGTGGGCCGGCGACCATTTTTCTCCTTCCGGAATTGAATTGGCGACCTCGGGAGTGATCCCTTGCGCCAATTCGCTCAACCGCTTTCGGGTGCTCTCATTAAAGGCAAAGATGTCGTCTATTGAGGCAGGTTCCATATTCTTAATTTGTCGGTTGCGGAGACAGTATCAACCGATGCCAGCGGGCAAAGCTTGTGACACTCTCTGCCTCGTTCAGCATACGCTTTAGGTACGCCGTTTGAAAATAAACTATCTGATCGTTATCCCAATAAAGAGCCACTATCGGATTGAACGACACAAGCTTTGATGGGTCAGGAAGCACGGTGGCGGTTGCCGGGGCGTTATTGGAATTTTCAGCGGCTGGTTCTTCCCCTGAAAGTGCCGATTCCTGCTGTTTATCAAAGGCCTGCGACGAAAGCAGCAGGTCGTTCCTCAACGGTACTGCTGCCTGAGTTGGGGGTGTTCCGTCAGCATCGTAAATTCGTACTTGGGTTTCAAAGGCAGCGGCGACCTTAGCAGAATCGGGTGACCAGACAGGCCTGACAGCGGTCAGACCGTCGTCCAAGCGGCGTTCACGTCCGTTCTTTTCTATCAGACGCGGTCGGCCAAGCGGTGTAAATATCTGTCCTGCCTGCTTTGCACGCTGTTCCAGATATTGCCATTCACGAGCTGTTGCCGCTAGGGCCGCAAGCATCGAGCTGTCCGGTGCCCAAACGTAATAAAAATACATTAAGCCTTCGTTCTGCGTGAGCAACTTAAGCGAACTGCCATCGGCATCACAGATATAAAGCTGCTCGCTGCGAAACGCAAGTATCCCGACAGGTGCTGCGGGAGTTTCAGCAGGCTGAGGTGTTGCTTCTTCAGCAGGGGTTTCTCCGGGTTCTGCGTTCGCATTCGCATTTTCTCCATCTGATGCTTCTTTCTCAGGTGTTGAGGTAGGAGCGGGCGTTGGTGTATCTTCCGGCATCGGAACGCCATCGGCGGTTTCACCTTGTGCACCGCGGAGCATTGCCACGAAAGCAACGTTCGCCGAATCAGGCGACCAGACTATGGTATCCGGAAAATGCACCGCCATGTTGTCTGCAATCACGCGCCGCATGACCTGCCCGTCAGCCGAATACATATCCAGACGAAACTCATTCGGAAGGTCGGTCGGCTGATGATAAACCGCCAAAACGCGTTTCTTGTCCGGCGAGGTCAGTGTGCGGTCAAGTATCTCTTCAGGACGTCCTTGCTGAAATGCATCGCGTACTGCCGGATGAAGTTCCTCGACCGCAGCCGCCGGAACTTCAGGCGGCGGCACATCCGCCTCATATCGATAATTGAGCCTAACCGCAGAAATATCCTTTAGAGCGGCGGGCTGACCAACGACCGGATCTGCCGGCGGCTGACCGCAGCTTGTGAGCAGTATAGCGATCAGCTGCAAACACGCAATGAGTTTTATCACCTTCATAGCTTTTTATTTGAGTTTTGTCCCGAAATAGCTTTCGTACATTTGCCGCTGTTTTTCTGAGGGCTCACTGACCGGGGCAATATCTGTATTGACCACAGTGTTATTTCCGAGTTTTATCTCCATTTCACGTAGTTTGTCGAAGCGGAATATGCTAAGACGAACGCTATCACCAGGTTTCTTTTGACCGAGATAGCTTTGCAAAAATGCATTGCTGGCACGGTAACCATCTATCGCCACGATCTGGTCATTAAAATTCAGACCCTGTTCATAAGCCGGAGTTCCCACCGGGACCGCACGAATAGTAAGTCTTCCATCAGTTTCCGCTAATGTTGCTCCGAGATAGGCTCTTCCGGTCTGTGGCAATGACGTGTTCAACTGTAAGCCAAAGCCATTAAGGATCGAATTATAATCTATCTCTTCACGGCCGCGAATATATTTTGAGAAGAAATCATCCAAACTTTGGCCTGCCGCCAGTTCACAGGCTTTCTGAAAATCTCCTGGTGTATAGTTCTTGTCTTTTTTATAGAACTCGTCGTAAAGATATTTCATTACGGTATCGAGAGAGTTCTTTCCGCCGCTCGCGTTTCGTATAGACATGTCAAGCATCATGCTGACGATGTCTCCTTTGTCGTAATAAGAGATCTGATTGTTAACGGCGTTTTGATCCTGACGGTAATATTTTATCCAGGCATCTACACTGGATTCTTCAAGACTTGTTTCAAACCTTCCCGGACGATTCTGTAATTGTGTGACCGCTCCTGCCAAATTAGATAAATGCTGAGCATCGTTAATTAGTCCGGCACGGCGTAGGAGTACATTTTCATAATACGAGGTTGTCCCCTCAGCCACCCAAAGCATTTTTGTATAGTTTTCGTTCTCATAATCAAACGGGCCCAGAGTGTCGGGACGTATTCGTTTGACGTTCCAAAGATGGAAGTATTCGTGAGCAACGAGGTTCAGGAAACCAATGTAACGGGCACGTGGTTGAAATCCGAACTGGTTCCATTGCAGAGCGGTCGAGTTCAGATGTTCCAGTCCGCCGCCGCCACGTAGATTGACAATTATCAGATAATCTTCCGTGGGCAATTCGCCAAAGATACCCATAGCGGCGTCGGCGATCTTTGCCGTGTCCTCGGCAATTTGCTTCATGTCATAGTTGCCCTCTCCGGTTATGACAAGTCGGTGCGGTTTGCCTGCTGCTGTGAACGATATCTCGTTGAAATTGCTTACCTCAAAAGGAGAATCATAAAGGATGTCGTAATTTTCCGCGCGAAATGTATTCGGCTGTCCGGCGACAGGTCGCAGGCCTGTAGCAACCTTCCAATTGCCGTAAGGTCTGACAGTGACCAAAGACGGTGCTTTGATCTGGCCTTTTGGAAAAAGCAGCAGTGCTCCGTTATTCCAAAACGCATGTTCATCGTTCAGTTCGTTCGTACGGACGGTAAGTTCGTTGGAATACACCTTGTAAGAAAGAACTATCTCTCGTACGCCGCCAGTCTCTATCTGCCACGTGTTCTTGTTTATTTTTTCCCAGGAGAGTGTTTTGCCGGAGGCGTCCTTAGCTGAAAAGTTTTGGACGTGTCGTGCATACTCGCGTATAAGGTAGCTTCCCGGAGTCCAAACCGGCATCTTGAACTCCGCCTTATTAGGCAGAGAGTTCCACTTAACACGCATTTCCACTTCCAGTAGGTGCGTCCACGGCTGTGGCATCGAAACAGTGAAATGAATGTCGGGGCCAGTGGTTTGTGTGTTATCGACGCCGGACTTATTATTAGTCCCGGCTTTTGATTCCTGATACATAAAAAGAATTGCAAGCAGTGAAATTGCGATCGCGCCGTAAAGGCTGAACTTTTTCATGATTATTAGGTCTGTCTCCGTGCAGGGGTTTTATTAACAAACATTCTACTATGATTCGCTTATTTGCTAAACTTTGATTTTGGCCGGATGGAATATCCGGTTTGGCAATTACATCATGCGACCGTCAAAACACCAGGAAAGATTTTTTACCGCTCCGCTGGTGATCATCTACATAACGGTCTTTATCGATCTGGTCGGGTTTGGCATGGTCATCCCGATCCTGCCCTTTTACGCGAACACATATCCGTTTCACGCAACACCGTTTCAGGTCGGCCTGCTATTCTCGATCTATTCATGGATGCAGTTCATCTTTGCCCCGATGTTGGGTCGTTTGTCGGACAGATACGGACGCAGGCCGATACTACTGGTAAGTCTTTTCGGTTCGGCGGTAGGCTATTATTTGATGGGAGCTGCGGAAACGCTGGCGTTGGTTTTCGTTGGCCGGATAGTTGGAGGCATTACCGGGGCAAATATATCTACCGCGCAGGCATATATTGCCGATGTCACTACAAAAGAAAACCGCGCACGGGGAATGGGACTCTTTGGAGCGATGTTCGGTCTTGGGTTTGTACTCGGCCCTGCGATCGCCGGTATTCTCAGTAAATACGGTGTTCACGTGCCCTTTTATGTTGCGGCGGTCCTGTCGCTGGCGAATGTTACGGCGCTATATTTTCTTCTTCCAGAAACCCGAAAGCAGCAGATTGAGAACGACACGCCCGCGTCAGTACCCGGATCGACGTCGCGTTTCGGAGTTCTTCGTCGCCCGATATTTGGCACGCTTAATCTGCTTTATTTTTTGCTGGTCACTGCTTTTTCGATAATGACCTACGCCTTTGTCCTTTTTACGGCGTATCGCTTCGGTTACAACGCCGAACAGAACGGCTATCTATTTGCGTATGTTGGGATCGTGGCGATCTTCTGTCAGGGTTTTCTGTTCAATTTTTTGGTAAAACGGTACGGCGAATCTATCTTAGCGGTGGTCGGTTGTCTTTTGTTGTCCATAAGTCTCTTTGTTATGCCATTTTCGGGGCCGCTGCATGGTGGACTTGCTGGATTGATGATCATTTGCGCACTTCTTTCCCTAGGTAATGCGATGGCTTCGCCGGCTCTGACCAGTCTTGCGTCTAAAATATCATCGGATGCCGAACAGGGAAGCGCGATGGGGATCATGCAGTCCGGTGCCAGTCTGGCTCGAGCCATCGGCCCGATAATAGGAGGCCTTTTACTGAACAGTGCGGCAGACACGCTGGATGACGCGTCGGTCACGCGCACGTTCTGGACCGCAGCTGCAATAATGCTTGTTGCGGTGATACCTTCGATCTATTCTCTGAGACAGATTAAAAGAAGTGGTGAGATAAACGAGGTCAGCTAGCTTTTCGCTGACGCTGAGTTCCGGCGGCAGGAAATTTTACGGTAAACGTTGTGCCGTCACCATTACTGGCGGCTTCTATTGAACCGCTGTGTTCCTGAACTATGCCGTAAGAGACGGCGAGACCAAGTCCGGTTCCATTTCCTACACCTTTTGTAGTAAAAAATGGGTCAAAGATCTTTTGCAGATCGTCTTCGGCTATGCCCACACCGTTGTCGTTTACATTGATCACGATCTCTCCGTCATTAACTGACGTTGTAAGCCTAATGTGGCCGCCGTTAATGATCGCGTCCCGCGCATTCAAAATAAGGTTAGTGAATATCTGCTGAAGCTTTCCGCCGTTACCCGAAACTATAACCGGAGAGTTGCTGTAATCCTTTAATATCTCGACGTTGGATTTTCTAAGCTGTGGTTCGAGGAGTTGGATCGTATCATCCAGCAGCTTGTTGATATCTATATTTGTCCATTCGACCGCATTTCCTGTGCGAGAAAAATTGAGTAGGTTGCCAACGATGTCGGATGCTCTTTCGGTCTGACGCTGCATCTTTTCCAAAAGAGCATGTTTCGGATCAGTTTCCGGAATCATGCCCAAGAGCATCTGTGTGTAACTGGAGACACCTGTCAAAGGAGTGTTTACCTCGTGTGCGACACCTGCGGCCAATAAACCGATACTAGAAAGTTTTTCGCTTTGCTGGAGCGATTCCTCAAGCTTTACTCGTGACGTGACGTTTTCAAGGACAACTATTGCTCCAGCCTGTTCCGTCGATATTGAACGAAGCGGGGCAACTGCGACATTCAGTATCAGAGAACCGCCTGCAGGATTGTAAGCCCTCAATTTGTATGCATTTCGAATCTCAGTCAAATGCCACTTTGTTTTGCCGAGTATGTTAAGTAAATTTTCAGCGAACCCGTCATCAAATATATCCTCGACCATTCGGCCAACTGCCGAATCTCTGCTGAGGCCCATCATTTCCTCGAATGTCGAATTGCATCGCGTGATCACTCCATTCTCATTGACCGCAATCAGGCCTACATTGACCGAATCTACGATCGATTCGTTGAATTCTTTGAGAAGAGCTAGTTCACGGACGTGTTCTTGCTGTTCCTGATATAGGCGACTGTTTTCAATTGCGACAGCGATGTAGCCTGATAACGCCCTGAGGATGTTCAGGTCTTCTGATGACAGAAGTGAACCGTCCTTCGCTCTACCAAGACCAATGACGGCAACCATTCTGCTGCGAACGACGCAAGGAACAAAGTAGTGAAGTTCGCTTGGACGCGGCCTGTTGCCATTGCCGTTGCCGTTTGTTTCCACAACTTCGCCTGTCAGGGTTTCTATCTGATCTGCACGGACAACGCCTGTTTCAACCGCTTTGGCTCGAAGCTTTTGCTTGAAATCACGCGGAATGCTGAAATCTTCGCTTAGTCCGACCGATCTGGCGACATGGAATGAACCTGCCGCTTTCGGGTCGTCCACCATGACGGCGATCTTTTCGACATCCAATACCTGCTGCAGGCGTTCCGTCAAAGCGTCCATCAGAGGTTCCATCGCTGCAGTTGCGGAAATAGTTCTGCCAAAATCCAGAAGGCCCTGACGAAGATCGTACTTCTCACCGTAAAAGAAACGATTTGCTCGTTCCTGTAAAAAATTCTTGAGCGGTTCGCTCAACATTACGATCGCCGCCATTGCGACAATGGCAATAATTGCCCGAAGCGTTATCTCGGTAGTCGAAAGGTCATTCCCAACAGCCAGGAAAACAAGGCCAAGGGCGACAATACCGATCATCATTGCTATCGCCAGGGTCGTCATGGCATAGACAAGAGCCCGACGAACGACAATATCCACATCCATCAGCCGGTAACGCACTACCGAATGACCGAAACTGAGCGGAATAAGTCCGAGCGGCAAAGTCGTCAAAGCAACGGTCAGTGTATCTTCCGGAAGATAGACAAAACGGCGAGCTATCTGAAATGTGAGTATTGGGATTATCGACAGAAGCGTTCCCCACATTGTCCATTTCAGTCTTTGCCTGACCATCGGCTGACGATTGGTCAAAAATCTCCATATCAGAACACCGGCGGCAACGGCCACGCCTCCGGCAAAATGAAAGAGAAGAATAAGGTTCAGCGTTTGGTTTATCTTGTTCGCGGAAGCAAACAGAGCCATTGACGTCCCCATTTCATATGGCAGAACAAACGGCGATAGTGTGAAGATCAGCTTGGCAATAACGATCAGAGCTGCTGGAATATATATCAGGATGGTTTTCCATGGTTTTGCATCGAAAACCTCGCTGCGGACAGGATAGCGAAGACAAAAATGAAGGAAAAGTGGAACAAAAAAGGCGAATGCAATGTCGTCAATGACAGACACAGCTAAGTCAAAATCCTGACCGGTTCCAAGTTCGTGATAGACGTGGAAAACAAAAGCAACAAGACAAACTGTCCCGAAATGCAGGACGAACGGCGAGCGGCTGCCTTGTTTGAAGAGAACGAAAAGACCTGTTCCCAGCCATATCAGGCCAAGAACGGAAAGTAAGATAATTGCCGGTGTCCATCTCGGCAGTGTGTCCAACGAACCAAGTTCGGCTACGTAAACATTGTCCTCAAAAGAATAAGAACTTTTGCGGATGGTGTAGGTCAGCGATCCGCCGACTCCAGCCGCATCCATATACATCGGGACATCTGCAGGAGAGACAACCTCTTCTGTGGTCTCACCGTCCAAGCTGATCGACAATAACTGGTCGCCTCTTGAAACGCCTGCTCGCTGTGCGGCATAACCCGGCAAAACCTTTGCCGCAAAGATGTCATTGTTGGTTTGTTCCCAGAGAACGCCGTCGGTTGGCGGGAGTGTATGAGTGGCTCTTTGAGCAAGATTCAAGGCTCCGCCGGCAACTAGGAGAACCGTCGTCACCAGCCATATCAAGCTCCAGCTTGTCAGAACCTTTCCTTTCATTAGGGTAGACACACCTTCACATAAGAAAAATTAGGCAAACAGTGTTCCATCGTAGGTTGCGGTCGGATATTGCCTACGACGGTCGAATAGACGCATATTTCCGCCTATTTTCCATCATAAACAGGGACAGTTCAGCCGTTCTAATTCAGTTTTTTGCTATGGTATCCGAGATTTTGGAAAAGGAGCAAAGGTGAACTACAGGCCTGAAGTGCCCTTTAATCATCAATTTCCGGCGGCGTTTACTAGAAACGCACCAGTATGCTGCCGCGGACCGAGCGTCCCTGACCCAGAAGTTTTAGCGATCCGGACTCGCCATTCACTCCGGTCTGGACATCCAATATGTTTCGGGCATCAACCACTGCTTCCGCACGGAAAGGTAGGCCAAGCGTGGGTAGATGCTGCGTTACCAAAATACTCAGGCTTGGGTCATATATCGCCAGTCTGCCCTGGAACGGATCTATGGCAAATACGGTCGCCTGCGGGGACAGGCGGAAGACAGTCTTTACATTCGTCCCATGTCCGAGATCGGCTTCTAACTGACCAAAAAAGGTGTGGAAAAGATCGTTTTTGAAAAGGTCTCCCGGTTCGCCAAAGGATTCCATAAGGTTAAGGCGTTGACCCGAACCGAAACTGTAGCCGCCTCCGGCTGTCATTCTGCCGGATATGCGGCGTGAATAAACCAGCCTGATGCCCGTTGCCGAACCGCTTTGGTTTCCGGTGAATTCATCAAGAGCTGGTGAACCGGCCACGAAGTTCACTGCCGCCATGCCGACGCCGCGATCGTAGATAGTATCAGAAAAAACAGTGGCTTCTATTGACGAGCGGTTATCTAAAACACGTTCAATGCCAAACTCAAGCCGCTGACTGCGTTCCATCAGTGGTTTGTCGTCTTCGGTCAATGCGATGTCGCGCATAGCCACCGGTTCTCTGAAAATGACCTGTGCGTTTTCAAGTTCAATTTCGCGTGTCCATGTCCGCTGATCGCTCGGTGCAGTATATGCAGCACGGAAACGTGTTTTTGAATTGATGTCGTATTGAAAACCAAGTCGTGGCGTCAGTGAAAAATCACCGCCTGCACCGACAAATTTTGAATAATCAACACCGTAAACCAGAATAACGCCTTCGCGAACACGCCATTCATCGGAAACCTGTGCCGAGAATATGCCGAGCTCAGATTCACCTTCGCTAGTAGTTATCGAACCTAGTAGAGCAACTGAGGTATTAAGGCGGAGGTTGTGGTCTTCAGAGAGTCCGTACCTAATTCTTGCGTCCAACCTCTGCGGAGCCCCTTTACCAATGCCGGACTGGGCCGCAACCGTTGCGCTCGTCTTATCATTGAATGTCAGGTTTGTGGCGTAGTTAAAACCTGTGTATGCTCCTTGGTCGCCGATGGCAGTGTAGGTTTCTACAACTGAATCGCCGGGCCGCAAACGATTCTCCGCAGAGCGGTCATCGGCGACATCTGCATCAGCGTCCTGGTCTTCCGCAAGACTGTCACCTTCCTGATTTTGATAGATCGAACGGCTAAGAGTTGATGATCTGTGAACCCATTTGGGATTATTCCTGTCCAGACGTCTTTCAGGCAACGTTTTTCCCTGGCCAGCGCGTTCCAGCTTAAATCCATAGTCAAGCTCTGCTGAGCGTCCGACCGAAACCTCAGCCAGAGAGACGGGGTTGTAGCCTTGGGCTACCGCAAGCAAGCTGTATGTTCCGGGAATAGTGCGAAGAAGAAATTTACCGTCTGCACCTGAGCGAACCTGACGTAGAAGTTTTGAGGTCCCAACACGAAATATCGCTACCGTAGCATCAGCTATCGGGTTTCCGCCGTTGTCGCGGACGATACCTCGTATGACTCCCAGACTATTCTTATTTACCGAACCCGCCGCCTTTGCCTCGTCAGGTATGACGAGTGATGTCACCGTCATAGCGGCAATCATCAGCGGCAAAAAGAGAGATCTGTTTTTACGAAAAAATCTCATTAGCGGTCAGGTTATCAGCGGTATTCTTTACCGGCAAAATAAAAAGCTGGGATCATTGCTCAACAGATGCAATAGCGTGTTGTAATAATCATCCAATGCAGATAATTAGGCAACCTAGCTATTTTCATAGCATTCTGCTGAGGTGTCAAGCAATAAAAAGCCTTATTTGCACGGTGTTGGATGCTCAAACCTTGACAAAGTTTGCCTCAACTAGCATATTAGGTCTTGTGTTTCAGCGCCCCGTGCGGAGACGTGGCTGAGTGGCTGAAAGCGGCGGTTTGCTAAATCGTTGTACTCCAAAAGGGTACCACAGGTTCGAATCCTGTCGTCTCCGCCAGTTAAATATAAGTAAAAATTGAGAACTTGATCTCAAAAAGGCTTTCGGTTCAGACAGACTGAAAGCCTTTTTTGTGTTTTCTAGCCTGTTTAAACGCTATAGTTATTGTCCTGATCGTTAGGGGAGCTTTGATTTATGTTAAATGAACTGCTATTGACCGGTTTATTCGATTGGGGTTGGGCGAACATGTTCGTGCTCGATCAGGAAAAGGTAACGTATCTGGAAAAGATCGTTCGTCCTATAGTTGTTTATGGTCTGCTAATACTGCTCTTCAGAATGTTCGGAAAAAAGGAGATCGCACAGCTGAATCCCGTTGATTTTGTTGTTCTTCTTCTGATCTCGAATACGGTTCAGAATGCGATCATTGGCGACGACATGACGGTAACAGGCGGTTTTATTGGAGTAATTGCTTTGCTGGCAGCTAATCGTATGATCGCTCTGGTGAAATTCAGAAATCCGGGTTTTGAAAAGCTTCTAGAAGGCAGTTCACGTACTTTGATAAAAGACGGAAAAGTTGATGAGCACGCCATCGAACGCGAATTGATGACAGAGGAAGACCTCAAAGTGATCGCCAATCGCGAAGGTTACGAAGATGTAAGCGAGCTCGACACCTGTGTGATCAATCCTAACGGTGTAATTTTTGTTGAAGGCAGCACAGGAACAAAAGACGAACGTTTTAAGAAGGAAATTCTGGCAAAAATAGACCTGCTTTCAAAGCAAATATCTGAACTAAGAGCAGAGCTGAAATAGATCTTGCTTGTTTTCGAGAAACCAAAACAAAGGTGTCTCCTTTGCGTTATAGAACACTTTGCGTGAAAATCTTCCCTTATGTCAGTAAGAGTCAGATTTGCACCAAGCCCTACGGGTTATCTTCACATCGGTTCGGCGCGTACCGCGCTTTTCAACTATCTTTACGCACGCCACACAGGCGGCAAGTTTCTTCTCAGGATAGAAGATACTGACCTTGCACGGTCAACGGATGAATCGACGCGTTCGATCCTAGAAGGCCTTGCCTGGCTGGAACTTGAACACGACGAAGATGTCGTATTTCAATCTGACAATGCCGACAAGCACCGCGAGGCTGCCCGGCGTTTGTTGGCAGAGGGAAAGGCCTACCGTGATTTCACGCCAAAAGAAGAAGCCGGAGATGGAAATATTAAAGAAGCAATAAAGGAAAGAGCTCGTGCTCAAGGTTCTGAAAAGAATATGCGGGACAATCCGTTTCGCGATCTTTCAGCAGAAGAGTCTGATGAGCGCGCGGCTTCCGGCGAACCCTTCGCAATTCGCCTAAAGGTTCCGGAGGTTGGCAAGACCGTTTTTGAAGATGCCGTATATGGCCTGCAAGAGCGCGATTATAAAGAAACAGAAGATCTTGTGCTGCTGCGTTCTGATGGACATCCGCTATATAATCTCGCAGTTGTTTGCGATGACATCGAGATGCAGATAACGCATGTCATCCGCGGGCAGGACCATCTGACTAACACACATAAGCAGATCCTTATCTATGAAGCTCTCGGTGTGACACCGCCGATATTCGCACATCTGCCGCTCATCATGGCGCCAGGGAAAGGCAAACTTTCAAAAAGAAAGCACGGCGAGGTTGTCTCGATGACAACGTATCGCGACGCAGGTTTTCTCGCCGCAGCATTTCGCAATTCTCTTGCGTTGCTCGGTTGGTCTGCCGGCGAAGAGCAGGAGATCTATTCGCTCAAAGAATTGGTTGAGAAATTCTCTCTCGAGGGCATTCACCGTTCCAATGCGATATTCAATTTCAGCGAGAACGATCCTCGTAAATGGACCGACAACAAAGCAATTTGGATGAACGCGGAATATATCCGCACAATGCCGCTCCATGATCTGTTGCCATTTGTAAAAACAGAATTGAAAGCCAATAAGCTCTGGCGTGAGGAATACGAACCGGAAGGTCGTGCCCTTGCATCAGTCATAGACTCTACTGAGGTCAGCGAAGCTTTTCCCGAAGGCGAAGATCGCCCCGTGGCACGTGCTGTTGATGTTCGCAAGGTTGGAACTTATGACTGGTATGTGCACACAGTCGATCTGATCCGTGCAAGGTTCTTTACACTTAAAGATTTTTCTACACAGGGCCGTGCATATTTCAGCGAGGATTTTGATTTCGATCCGGCAGCAATAACAAAGAACCTGACAAAATTTCCCGATCTGGAAACATGGCTGCCAGAATTGGCGACGCGTTTTGAGGCAGAGTTTGACGATGAGCCTGCACATCTGAACGACCTTGATCCGGGAACTGAAGAACCGGTTGCTTTACGGACGCATTCAGGCAAGCTCGTCTATAACGAGGCCAATATCGAAACGGTTGTGAAAGCTTTTACTGAAGAAAAAGGCACAAAACTTGGCGTCATCATGAATGGAGCCAGAACACTGCTCACAGGTGTGGCGGTTGGCCCATCAATGCTATCGGTATTCGAGACCATCGGCCTAGAGCGAACCCTGATGCGTCTTCGCAGCCGGGTTGCTTGGAATTAACGGTAATGCCTTATTGAGCTGAAAGCCGTTCGACTGCGTAGATGCATAAAACTGAACGCAAAAAAAGTGAAATTATGACTATCAACTTGCTCAAGCATTTCTCGGCATCTGTTCTGACGGTAATTTTCACAGTTTCCCTGTCAATGGCCCAAGTGCCTGATAAGGAAAATGTAGTGAAAGGAGCAGAGCGGGCTTTTGAGAAAGTTGCAAGGACAGTAACCATGCCGGCTCCGGGCTGTGCTGTCGGGGTTTCGCTTAATGGTGAGAGCGTTTTTGAAAAGGCGTTTGGGATGGCCGAGATGGAGCATAGTATTCCAAACACGCCGCAGACAATATTTGAATCGGGTTCGGTGGCGAAACAGTTCACGGCAGCCGCTCTTGTTTTATTGCAGCAAGACGGAAAACTGAACCTTGATGACCCTGTAAAAAAATACATCCCTGAGCTGCCCGATTACGGCTCAACTTTGACGATCCGTCATATGCTGAATCACACTGCGGGATTGCGCGACTGGTTTTCGGTGCGAGCGCTAAGCGGTGAAGGAGCAGGAGAGCATATCATCACCCAGCAGATGATATTTGATACTGTTGTTCGGCAAAAAGATCTAGATTTCACACCGGGTTCTGAATATTCTTATTCGAACAGCGGATACCAACTCGCGGCAATGATCGTTGAGCGAGTTTCAAAACAAAAATTTCCTGACTTTGTTGCCGAAAGGATCTTTAAGCCTGTGGGAATGAAGAATAGCTCCTGGCGGGACGATCACCGGCGTGTAGTTCCAGGGCGTGCCAATGCCTACTCGCGTGATGGAAATGGTCCATGGCGGTTGACCATGCCAATGATGAACGCACACGGCGGCGGTGGAATGCTGACGACGGTCGGTGACTGGATAAAGTGGAACGCGATGCTTGATTCGCGGTCAATGGGAGCTCCGCTGGTCGAATCACTGGAAACGCAAGCCGTTTTAAATGACGGACGAAAGATCGCCTATGCGCTTGGGCTATCCGTAGGCAGCTACAAGGGCAATAAGAATATAAGTCATGGCGGTGCGACAGCCGGATATCGAACTGTACTCTCGCGTTTCCCCGATAAAAAACTTTCCATAGCAGTTCTTTGCAACGGAACGTCACCAAATTCCAACGATCTGGCAAACAGTATCGCGGATGAGATACTCGGCCCTTTTCCTGCTCCGCCAGCGACGGACGCAGATGCGGAAAAATTTCCTATTGAGCAGCCCGAGAAGTACGTTGGACTGTGGAAGAACGAAAGGACAAAGACACCAAACCGCTTTGCCATAACGAACGGCGAACTGCGGTTCAACAACACTCCAGTCAGGGCGGTGAAAGATGGTTCGCTGATGGTCGGAGCGGCAACGCTAAGTTTCAAATATAACGATTCAGGAAAGCCGGTCTTTTTTGAGGCTCGCAATACCAACGGCGACTCCTCGCGATACACAGCCGAGACCGAATGGCAGCCGACGGCGGCCGACCTAGCAGCGTTTGCGGGCGAATGGTACAGCGATGATGCCGATGCGAAGATCACATTCGCTTCGGAAGGATCTGATGCGATCCTCATATTTAAACCTTCTACAAGCGTAACGCTCCGGCCATTGTACAAAGACTATTTTGCCGACCAATCAGGACAACTTGTCTGGTTTGAACGTGACGAATCAGGCAAAGTTGTTTCTATGCATATTGGCGGAGCACGAATGAGAAATATGCCCTTTGTTCGCATAAAATAAGAAGAGGTGATCAGCTTGATCACCACCTTGTCCTCGGAACCTGGCAGGTTTGCCTAATAGCGTCGAATTCTGCTTTGAGACCTTTTCCGTCATATACCCCATCTTTGCTCTGCCTTTACTTTCTGATCACTAAATGGTCGAGTGAGCAGAATGATTGTCTCTGCTGTTGACTACTGTATAACCATATAGTAATATAGATACAATAGGTGGACGCTATGAAGTTATCAAATGATGTATTGATCCTGGTGGCAAACCAGTTTCGTGTGCTGGCAGAGCCGCTTCGGTTACAGATATTGCAATATCTGGAAGACGGAGAGAGGTCTGTAAATGAGATAGTAGAGGCAACAAGCGCAAGCCAGCCTAATATTTCAAAACACCTTCGTGTAATGCACGAAGCGGGCATCTTGGACAGGCGTCAGGAAAAGAACAGCGCATTCTATTCGGTAGCTGACCAGAGCATATTCACTATGTGTGAAACTGTCTGCGGTTCACTAAAAACCAAGACAGAAAGACAGGCAAGGATAATGGCTGCTGCCTAAAAATTTTATCTGGCTATAAAGCCGATCGTCCACACGTCAATGGCGGCGCAAACATGAAAGTAGAGAGACGAGGAACGACAATAAAATGAGCGAATGCACAGTACTTGGACTTAAAGATCAATTGGGAGAACCGAAAACGACACTTATAGATGTAAGGGAGTTTCCAGAGTATTCAGCCGGTCGCGTTCCAGGAGCCAGGCTGATACCGCTGGGCGAGATAGAAAAACGGCATATCGAGATAGACCATAACCAAACAGTCTATGTCATTTGCAGAAGCGGCAAACGCGGCGGTGAGGCGCAAAAAAGGCTGAAGGCTTTGGGATTTCCAAACGTGATAAATGTCGTAGGTGGGACAGAGGCGTGGAAAGCCGCGGGCTTAAGTGTTGAAAAAGACCAGAATGCAGTATGGGACCTTGAACGGCAGGTGCGTTTTACTGCGGGGATTATTGTTCTTACGGGTGTTTTGCTGGCGGTTTTCGTCAACTGGTATTTTATCGTCATTTCCGGATTTGTCGGTGCGGGGTTGGTTTTTGCTGCCGTCACCAATACATGTGCGATGGGTATGCTGCTCGCAAGAATGCCATGGAACAAGGACACATCTTCATGCCCGGTCAACACTGTTGGTGCCAGTATCGAGAGCTAACGGATCACTGCTCAAAAGAGATCTGAAAGGAGAATAAAACAATGAGATTCAAGCAATTTTATTTAGGATGTTTGGCTCACGCTTCTTATTACATCGGTTCAGAGGGCGAGGCGGCGATAATAGATCCGCAGCGTGACATTCAGCAATATATTGATGAGGCTGATGCGAACGGGGACAAGATCAAATACGTTATCGAAACACATTCGCACGCAGATTTCGTTTCAGGCCACATCGAGCTTGCGGAGAAAACTGGAGCACAGATAATCTTTGGCGAACGGGCAAAAACCGAGTTTCCGACCCTAAAGGTAAAGGACGGCGACACGCTCAACGTCGGCAAGATAAAGCTAAGCTTTCTTGAAACTCCCGGCCACACACCAGAGGGCATAACCATTCTTGCTGAAAACACCGAAGCATCTGATGAACCGCTGAAGATGTTCACGGGTGACACGCTTTTCATTGGAGATGTCGGACGGCCTGACCTTATCGGATCAAAAGGTTTTACGGCTGAGCAGATGGCGGGAATGCTTTATGATTCGCTGCACGAAAAGATATTACCTCTTCCGGATGAGACGGAGGTCTATCCCGCACACGGAGCCGGTTCGCTCTGCGGTAAATCGCTTTCAAAAGAAACGTGGTCAACGCTCGGCAACCAGCGTCAGTTCAACTACGCCCTCAAGCCGATGAGCAAGGAAGAGTTCATCAAGGTCGTGGCGTCAGATCAGCCTGAGGTCCCGGCATATTTTCCGGTCAGTGCTTCGCAGAACCTGAAAGGCTCGGTCTCGCTCGATGATCTGCCAAAACCAAAACAGCTTTCGACCAAAGAGATCCTTGAATTTGACGGTATTGTGCTGGACGTTCGCCCGGGCGAAACATACGGTGCGGGCCATGTGCCGAACGCGATAAACATCGCTCTCGGCGGTCAGTTCGCATCTTGGGCGGGAACGCTTATTTCCATCGGGACGCCGGTCGCGATAGCGGCGGACACGCAGGAGCAGGTCGATGAGGCATTCATGCGGCTGGCGCGCGTCGGCATTGAGACCGTAAAAGGTTTTATCCTGATGAGCGAATATACCGATGCAAAAGCAGTGGTCAAACACGTTTCGGTCGAGGCGGCAAATGAAGCCCTGACCGACAGCGATGTTCAGTTCATAGACGTTCGCCGTGCGGCGGAGCATGCTGGCGGCCATGCTGTAAATACGATAAATCTGCCGCTCAACACGCTTTCGCGGGAGATCGACAAGGTCGATCCTGACAAGCCGACCTATGTTATCTGCCAGAGCGGATATCGTTCGAGCATCGCTACTAGCATTTTGGAAAATGCCGGTTTCAAAGAGATATACAACGTCACCGGCGGGACAAAAGCGTGGATCGATGCGGGCCTCGAAACGGAGGTTTCCGCCACGGCATGTGCAAATGGCTAAGGGAAGTGAATGGCGGTGGAGAAGAAGCAAAAGAGCATCAAAAGGAACCTTTTAGAATGGTTCGGGACGTTCGTTGCGGGCGTGATCATCCTCTTTCTTTTCGCGCCGGAATCGTGGTGGCAGTTTGGCGTTTCGCCTGAAAACGAGCGTCCGGCGGCAACAAGCGTTTCGCTAAAAAAGATGTCGTCTGACGAGCGTTGGGAGCTTGCCGACCATGCGGGCAAGGTCGTTGTGGTCAACTATTGGGCAACGTGGTGTCCGCCGTGCCGCATAGAGACACCGGGTTTTGTCACGCTTTCAAATGAGCTAAAGGACAGCGGTGTCGTCTTTGTAGGCGTTACGATGGATGACGACCTCAACCTTGTGCCGCCCTTTATCGAAAGCTACAAGATACCCTACGAGATCGTGCTGCCGGGCAATGATCCTAATCTGCCCGCGGGCGGTATGGCACTGCCGACCACGTTTCTCTATGACCGAACGGGCCGCGTCGCCAAAAAGTATACCGGCATGGTGCTCGAATCAACTCTCCGGTCGGACATAAATGACCTCTTGTCAGAACCGCCCGCATGATCGGGCCGGTTCATAAAACTCCCCACCTTGGTCAAGGAGGGGTGGCAGACGCT